>NZ_JAUJED010000003.1:0-288514 GCF_030442075.1 Vibrio sp. TMPB1044
AGAATATGGTGGAGGGAGACGGATTCGAACCATCGAAGGCAGTGCCGGCAGATTTACAGTCTGCTCCCTTTGGCCACTCGGGAACCCCTCCAGGGTGTTTTTCCTAACTCATAATGGATAGGCTAAAGAGATGTTTTTCCCAACGCATCTCTCAAGTGCGGAGCGCATCATAGCAAACACGTTAAACCTGTAAAGAGTTTTTCTTATGGTTTTGTGTTGAATGCTGCCTTTTTGGGCAAAGATGGCGAAAAGTACGCATATTGCTCGGGAAGTGAACATCTGTACTAAGGTTTACGTATTAATAGGTAACACCTTGAGGTAACTGGCTTTCTGTACGGTGTCTGATTTGTGTAATTCGCTAAGAAACGTAAATGGAATTTAATCTAGATTTACACTTCTTGACGTTACAGCATTCATCAGTTGATAGAATACGGTTAATTTCATTTATAGATAATAATACCAATCGTAGTAAATAACATGTCATCCTAGCTTGTTAAAAAGCTCGATAACGGCGTTAGAATTTTTGATTGTAGAATAACTACTTATCGAAAACTCTTCCTTGTTCTCAAGCCTTTTTCCTGCGCTATTTCTGACCGTTTACTTACTGTGATTGGTATAAACTTACTTGCAGACCATTATTATGAAGCGTAAATCTGTTTTAACCCTGCTTAGCTTGTCTATTCTTATGGCGTCTCCAGCCGCACTAGCTAAACGCATGGGCCCTAGCACTGTCACTGTTGTTACTGAGCAAGTTGATATTCACCAAGTTAGCCAATCTCTTTCGTTGGTCGGTAAGTTAGAAGCAGAACAATCTGTGATCATTACCTCTGAAGTAGCGGGCAGAGTTGACTCTATCAACATCAAAGCCAATCAAGATGTCACCAAAGGGCAGATGTTGGTTCAATTAGATGACGACAAAGCAAAAGCTGCAGTTGCAGAAGCGCAAGCGTACCTAAAAGACGAGAAACGTAAGCTAGCGGAATTCCAACGACTAGTGAAACGCAACGCGATCACGCAAACTGAAATTGACGCTCAGAAAACCAATGTAGAGATCGCTAACGCTCGTTTAGCCGCTGCAAATGCCAACCTGAAAGATCTGCACATCAGCGCGCCATTCTCGGGTACTGTTGGTTTTATCGACTTTAGCCGCGGTAAAATGGTGACAGCAGGTACTGAACTCGTGACCCTTGATGACCTGTCAGTAATGCAGTTAGACCTTCAGATCCCGGAGCGCTACCTTTCTAAACTATCTAAAGGTATGAAAGTAACGGCTCGCACCAGCGCATGGGGCGAGACTCAGTTTACTGGCACAGTGGTCGGTATTGATTCTCGTATTAACGCTGAAACCTTGAACCTTCGAGTTCGAATCCACTTTGATAACAATAATGATTATCTAAAGCCAGGCATGTTAGTGGCAGCGAATATGGACTTCCCACCAGTGGAAGCGCCAATCATTCCCGTTCAAGCGCTTGAGTATTCAGGTACGAAGCGTTTCGTTTATATTATCGGCGAAGATAACAAAGCGACTCGTACCGAAGTTTTCTTAGGTGCTCGTATCGACAACGAAGTCGTGATCGACAAAGGCATCGAAATTGGTCAGAAGATCGTGGTGCAAGGTATCGTGAACATGCGTGACGGCGTCTTGGTTCAAGAGCTTGCCGTCAATCGCCCAGTTGATGCAGCGAGTAATAAAAAAGTACAAGAAGGCGCTAACTAATGTTGTTATCTGATGTTTCTGTAAAGAGACCAGTCGCGGCCGTCGTATTGAGCCTACTATTGGTTGTGTTTGGTATTGTCTCTTTCAACAAGCTCGCAGTTCGTGAGATGCCAGATATTGAAAGCCCGGTGGTATCGATCAGTACCCGTTATGAGGGGGCTTCTGCCACTATCATTGAAAGCCAAATAACCTCCAATCTTGAAGATCAGTTATCCGGCATCAGTGGTATCGATGAGATCGAATCCACAACGCGTAACGGCATGTCGCGTATCACGATTACCTTTGAGCTTGGTTACGACCTCAATACCGGTGTTAGTGATGTTCGTGATGCCGTAGCTCGTGCGCAGCGTTCATTGCCCGATGAAGCCGACGACCCCATTGTTTATAAGAACAACGGTAGTGGTGAAGCTTCGGTCTACATCAACTTAAGCTCGACGGAGATGGACCGAACGCAGTTAACCGATTACACCGAGCGTGTATTGATTGACCGCTTTAGTTTGATCTCTGGTGTGAGCTCGGTGGATATTTCTGGCGGCTTGTACAAAGTAATGTACGTCAAGCTGAAACCTGCGCAGATGGCGGGTCGTGGTGTTACTACCTCGGATATCACTTCTGCACTAAAAAGTGAGAACATTGAAAGCCCCGGTGGTGAAGTACGTAACGATGCGATTGTGATGTCGGTTCGTACCGCTCGTTCTTACACTGAAGCGGAAGACTTCGAATACCTAGTCGTTAAACGCGCTTCAGACAATACACCTATTTACCTTAAAGATGTCGCTGATGTTTACATTGGTGCAGAGAACGAAAACTCGACCTTTAAGAGTGACGGCGTTGTTAACGTAAGTATGGGTATTGTGCCTCAGTCAGATGCGAACCCACTTGAGGTGGCTGACTTAGTCCATAAAGAAGTCGAAGCAATTCAAAAGTTCTTGCCAGATGGTACTCGTTTGGCTGTCGACTATGACTCAACAGTCTTTATCGACCGTTCGATCTCTGAGGTTTACAGCACGCTCTTTATCACGGGTGGCTTGGTTATCCTTGTGCTTTACATCTTTATTGGTCAAGCACGTGCGACACTTATTCCTGCGGTAACCGTACCTGTATCTCTGATCTCGTCGTTTATTGCGGCGTACTACTTTGGCTTCTCTATTAACCTGATCACTTTGATGGCACTTATCTTGTCGATTGGTTTGGTGGTAGATGATGCGATTGTGGTGGTTGAGAATATTTTCCACCACATTGAACGTGGTGAGTCACCACTGCTTGCAGCCTATAAAGGTACTCGTGAAGTAGGCTTTGCGGTAATCGCAACAACGCTGGTATTGGTTATGGTATTCCTACCAATCTCGTTCATGGACGGCATGGTTGGCCTATTGTTTACCGAGTTCTCGGTATTGCTCGCTATGTCGGTGATCTTCTCGTCTCTGGTCGCATTAACGTTAACGCCAGTGCTAGGCAGTAAAATCCTAAAAGCGAACGTTAAACCAAACCGTTTCAACCTGTTTGTCGAGCGCGTATTTGGCAAACTTGAGTCTGGATACCGCGCGGTATTGCGTCGTGCTCTAAACTGGCGTTGGGCAGCTCCAATCATCATTATCGCGTGTATGGGGGGTAGTTATGGCTTAATGCAACAAGTGCCGTCGCAATTAACTCCACAAGAAGACCGTGGTGTTATCTTTGCGTTTGTTCGTGGTGCCGATGCAACCAGTTATAACCGTATGTCGGCCAACATGGACATTGTTGAAGAGCGCCTAATGCCGTTACTTGGTCAAGGTTTCTTGAAATCATTCAGCATTCAATCACCAGCGTTTGGTGGTAATGCGGGCGACCAAACAGGCTTCGTTATCATGATCCTAGAAGATTGGGACGAGCGTGATGTGACGGCACAAGAAGCCTTGAACGAAGTTCGTAAATCTTTGAATGGCATTCCTGATGTGCGTGTATTCCCGTTCATGCCGGGCTTTAAAGGTGGTTCAAGTGAACCTGTTCAATTCGTACTCGGTGGTTCTGACTACTCCGAACTTCAGAAGTGGGCAGAGATTTTAAAGCAAGCCGCTGAAGACTCACCAATGATGGAAGGTGCGGACATCGATTACTCTGAGAAAACACCAGAGCTATTGGTTACCGTAGACAAACAGCGTGCAGCTGAGTTAGGTGTGAGCGTTTCGGATATTTCGGATACGTTAGAAATTATGCTTGGCGGACGCAGTGAAACCACCTTCGTTGACCGTGGTGAAGAGTACGATGTGTACCTGCGTGGTGATGAGAACAGCTTCAACAACGCAAACGATTTAAGCCAAATCTACATGCGAACTCAGTCAGGTGAGCTAGTAACGCTTGATACGTTGACACACATTGAAGAAGTGGCATCGTCGATTCGTTTGTCACACTACAACAAGCAGAAATCGGTGACCATCAAAGCGAACCTAATGGAAGGTTATACGTTGGGTGACGCACTGGATTTCCTTGATGAGCAAGCAATTGAGCAGTTACCGGGTGATATCTCTGTGAGCTACTCTGGCGAGTCTAAAGACTTCAAAGAGAACCAATCGAGCATCCTAGTGGTGTTTGCGCTAGCGATGTTGGTCGCGTACTTGGTATTGGCTGCGCAGTTTGAAAGCTTCATTAACCCACTGGTGGTGATGTTCACCGTACCTATGGGTATCTTTGGTGGCTTCTTAGGTTTGGTGTTGATGAGCCAAGGCCTCAATGTTTATAGCCAAATTGGTATGATCATGTTGATCGGTATGGTAACCAAAAACGGTATCTTGATCGTAGAATTTGCCAACCAACTTCGTGACCGTGGTATTGAGTTTGAAAAGGCGATTATTGATGCTTCGGCTCGACGTTTACGTCCAATCATGATGACAGCATTCACGACACTAGCGGGTGCAATTCCATTGATTACCTCAACAGGTGCAGGCTATGAAAGCCGAGTGGCAGTGGGTACGGTTATCTTCTTCGGCATGGGCTTCGCGACACTGGTAACTCTGTTCGTAATCCCTGCGATGTATCGATTGATTTCTGGCTCAACACGCTCTCCGGGTCACGTGGAAGCGGAGCTTAATAAAGAGCTTAGCCATGACAACGTGGGAAGAACCAGTCACGGTTAATGAGCACGGAATAGTGTAACAATATTGAAAAGCCTGCGTTTGCTCCTAGCGAATTGCAGGCTTTTTTTGTATAACACACAGAGCTCAACGAATTAATACAAGAAAACAAATACCAAAGGAAAGTAAAGTGGCTGAATTTAAATACAAAGATCTTTCTCAAGAAGAACAAGATAAGCTGGATGCAGCAACCTTTCGTCGCCTGTTAGCACACCTAGATAATAATAAAGATGTTCAGAACATCGATCTGATGATCTTGGCTGGTTTCTGCCGTAACTGTTTCAGCAAATGGTACAAAGCGGAAGCTGAGCAACAAGGCTTGGACTTGGATATCGATGACGCTCGTGAACGCGTATATGGCATGACTTACGATGAGTGGAAACAAAACCATCAGCCTAAAGCGACGCCTGAACAACTAGCAGCATTTGAAGCGAAGCAAAAACCAGAATAGAACTGGCTAATTTGGTTATCAAAGATATAAAAAAGAGCCCATCAAGGGCTCTTTTCTACTTCGAACTATCGGCTGATATGAACTTAAGCCAGTTCACCCGTCTGCGAGAAAGCTTCTAGCTTTGCCGCATACGGTTGTAGGTCACCGATATTCAGATTTACCCACTCGTCATTGAAGTAAGTGTCTAGGTAACGCTCACCGCTGTCACACAGTAAAGTTACGATCGACCCTTTCTCGCCACGCGCTTTCATTTCACTGGCTAGCTGAAGCACACCGTACATGTTAGTACCGGTTGATGCGCCAACCTTGCGGCCAAGAATGTCAGATAACCAATGTGTGGTTGCGATACTTGCGGCATCTGGGATTTTACGCATTTCGTCAACCACACCAGGAATGAAGCTTGGCTCTGCTCGTGGGCGACCAATGCCTTCAATCTTGCTGAATGTACTGCCTTTCACGTTCGCATTGCCGGTTTGGAAGTATTCGTGGAAGACAGAGTTCTCAGGGTCGACAACACAAAGCTTAGTTTCATGCTGTTGGTAGCGAATGAAGCGGCCGATAGTTGCAGAAGTACCGCCAGTACCTGGGCTCATTACTACCCAAGCTGGAACTGGGTGATCTTCCATCTGCATTTGATTGAAAATCGAGTTAGCGATGTTGTTGTTACCACGCCAGTCGGTTGCGCGCTCAGCGTAGGTAAATTGGTCCATGTAGTGACCATTTAGCTCTTCTGCTAAACGACGAGACTCATCGTAAATTTCATCTGATCGGTCAACAAGGTGCGCTTGGCCGCCGTAGAATTCAATCTGCTCAATTTTCTTCTTCGCTGTGCACTTTGGCATTACTGCAATAAATGGCAGGCCAAGTAGGCGAGCAAAGTACGCTTCAGATACCGCAGTGCTGCCTGATGAAGATTCGATGATTGTTGTTTCTGGGCCAACCCAACCGTTACAGATAGCGTATAAGAACAGAGAACGCGCTAAGCGGTGCTTTAAAGAGCCTGTAGGGTGTGTGCTTTCATCTTTAAGGTAAACATCAATGCCTTCGATACTTGGTAGATCGAGCTTGATAAGGTGCGTATCCGCTGAGCGTTGGTAATCCGCTTCAATTTTACGAATCGCGTTGTTAATCCATTGATGGTCAGTGCACATAAGCGTTCTCCTGATCGAGTGTAGGAATTCTTTG
Organism: Vibrio sp. TMPB1044; assembly: GCF_030442075.1. NCBI lineage: Bacteria > Pseudomonadati > Pseudomonadota > Gammaproteobacteria > Vibrionales > Vibrionaceae > Vibrio > Vibrio sp. TMPB1044. The sequence goes on from NZ_JAUJED010000003.1 coordinate 6,464, forward strand.
TAATTGGTATGGTTCTAATTTATCTATAATTCGAGAGAAAAACTTTGCCATATTTGCTTTGTTTTGCTTAAATTGTAGAAAATTATTCTCTTTAAATTCGATTTGGTGAAAGTGTGATTGATGCTGTAGACAAAAAAATATTAGGGTTACTGCAAGAAGACAGCACGTTGTCATTGAACGATATTTCTGAAGCGGTCAATCTCACCACAACGCCCTGTTGGAAAAGGCTTAAGCGCCTTGAAGAGAACGGCATTATTGAGAAAAGAGTCGCGTTACTGAACCCGGAAAAATTGGACCTTTCCTTTACCGCGTTCGTGTTGGTGAAAACCAGTGATCATTCTCATGAGTGGTATGGGCGTTTTGTGAATACCGTGTCGGAATTTCCAGAAGTGATGGAGTTCTATCGCATGGCTGGCGAATATGATTATATGATGAAGGTTCAGGTTAAAGACATGAAGTGCTTTGATGATTTCTACAAGCGCTTGGTGAATAGTATTGATGGTATCTCTAATGTGACCTCGACATTTGCGATGGAACCATTGAAGTACACGACAGCATTGCCGCTTTAAGCTACGCCTAGTTACTCATTAACTATCATGTCAGTTTAGATATCGCCCCTGCGATAAAGAAAAGGATTATTCATGTTTGCAAAAGTATCTACCGCTATCCAACTAGTATTGGCGATCGCCATTTTTTACCTTGGCTACACCATTTACTCATTCACCAATAAAGTCGGTGATATTGTCGATACCTATCCGCAGGTTATTGAGGATTTATCGGTATTGACTAAAGGTCTTAAAGTTGAAGAGTGGCTAGAGTTTGCATCTCATGTCGACGAGCTAGCCCCTCGAGTTTTAGATACTGTCGAAGAGGTGAGAAAGACCATCGATGACGTGAATCAAACCGTAGCGTCGGTCGACAACAAAATCCCTGCGATATTAGATGAAGTTAAAAATGTTCGAACGGAAGTTGAGCAGGTAAGAACTGATGTTATTCCACCAACATTAACTGAGTTAAAACGATATCGCGTCGACGTAATGCCACCAATGCTTGCGGAAAGTAAGTCTTACCGTGAACAGACTATTCCTGTCATTGTCACTGAATCTGAAATGCTACGAGCGGAAGTTCCGGGTATTTTGGCACAAGCTAATTTGTTAGCTGATAAGAGTAAAGAGCTCGCTCAGGGAGCCGCAGAAGGGGCGGTGAAAGGCGTAGTGTTATCACCATTTAACTTATTGCGAGATGCGGGGGATGGTATAAAAACTCGCGTACAAGGCGAGTTTGAACCCGCAGAATAGGGGAGTTAGGGCTTGGTTTTCTAGTTTGGTGAGTTGTCATATTTAATAGAAAGAGGCTAGGTGTGACACCTAGCCTTTTTCTATTTTGATGTGGCTTGTTTATTCAATTTAGAAGTAATTATTCGTCACTTAGTAAAACGCATCACACCTTCTTGTACTGCCGTCGCTACTAGCTCACCTTTTTGGTTAAAGATCTCGCCGCGCACTAGGCCACGAGTGTTAGCTGCCGTTGGACTTTCAATCGCGTAAAGCAGCCATTCATCCATCTTGAATGGGCGGTGGAACCAGATGGAGTGGTCAATCGTCGCCACTTGGAAGTTTGGTGTCATGATAGAGACTTCGTGAGGGTGAAGTGCCGTAACCAAGAACCCCCAATCGGATGCGTAAGCAAGCAGGTATTGATGAATCAATTGATTGTCTGGCATCGCGCCATTTGCTCTTACCCAAAGATATTGTTTCGCTTCCGTCTTTTTAGGATTGAGTGGATTCACGACCGTCACCGGGCGCATCTCAATCGGCTTTTCGCCACAGAAGGTTTTGCGTAGTTTCTCTGGTAAGAATTCCGCAATGTGGCTCGCTAATTCAGTTTCAGATGCAAAGTTCTCTGGTCCAGGAATATCTGGCATAGCAATTTGGTGTTCAAAGCCTGGCGCATCGCCATGATAAGAAGCCGTGAGATAGAAAATAGGGCGACCATTCTGAATCGCTTTAACACGGCGGGTACTGAAGCTGCGTCCATCTCTTAGGTTCTCAACATCGTAAATAATGGGTTTTTCAGGGTCGCCGGGAAATAGAAAGTAACTGTGGAACGAGTGCACACTGCGGTCGTCTTGAACAGTGTAACGAGCAGCAGACAGCGCTTGCCCTAATACTTGACCGCCGTATACCTGTGGCAGACCTAGGTTCTCACTTTGCCCGCGGAACAGACCTTCTTCTAGTTTCTCTAGCTGAAGTAAATTGAGTAATTCTTTTAAAGGTTGACTCATCGCCAGCATGCCTCTTGGTAAAATAGGTGTCAGATTATGGTGTTAATCATTTAGCTTAGTCAGATATCTGTCAATAAATCATAGGGTTTCGAGACAGAATATGAAAGCTCTCTTATAATTGCTGAGTAGATTTGCCGAGTCCGGCAAACATGTTGAGAGAAATTGAATATGAAAAAGGCTCTAATTCTTATTACGTCTTTAGTATCGTTTGGCCTACTTGTGGGTTGCCAAGCAACATCAGAAACAAACGCTTCTCAAGAAGTGGTTGCAGAGAACACTCAAGTGATTTCAGGAACAGTAAGCTACCGTGAAAGAATTGCATTGCCAGAGAATGCAGTGGTTACTGTGACGTTAGAAGACATCTCACTGGCTGACGCACCATCGACGGTTATCGCAACTCAAGAGTTCACCACTGATGGTAAGCAAGTACCGTTCGCATTCGAACTGAGCTACGACAACAACAAGATTAAAGCTAACCACCGTTACAACATGCGCGCGACAATTCATGTTGATGGAAAACTGCGTTTCACTACTGACACTATTAAGTCGGTAATTACTGATGTAGAAAATACACAGCAAGCAGACCTACGTTTGGTTGGTGTTCGTTAATTCAAAGTCGATGCCAACGTTAAGGCATCTTGATTGGCTTAAATTAGTCAGTTGAATTAGCGATTAGTGGCAGCTTTAGGGCTGCCATTTGTATATTCTGAGTTTGATCTTTCCTGCATCACTCACTTCAACTCCTTCTTTGACCAAATGCTGCTTTTGTCGGTCGAACGAATCACCCTTTAAAGAGATCTCTCCCTTGCTGTTTATCACTCGATACCAAGGCAGTTTGCTACCTTCTGGTAGGTTACCAAGCGCTTTACCAACATGCCGCGCATAGCCCGGAAATCCTGAAAAACGTGCTATGTCTCCATAAGTTGTTACTTTTCCATATGGAATTTGGTGAATCACAGCAAAGATTTGGCTCAAAAATTGGTCCATACTAAATGTTCCTAGTTCATAAATACCAATCACAGTAAGTAAGTGTTCAAAAATAGCGCAGGGAAAAAGCTTGAGAACAAGACAGATTTTTCGATAAGTAGTTATTCTACAATCAAAAAATCTAACGAGGTTATCGAGCTTTTTAACAAGCTAGGGGGACCAGTTAATTACTACGATTGGTATGGTACCACGGATCGGTAGAAGGAGAGGGCTATGGTATTTTCAACGTTTCAGTTCTTGATAACCACATTATTAGCGGTTGTTTGCGCGAGAGCAATCAGTTTAAGTGAGGGAGACATCCCTGTGCTTGCAATGGTAATTCCTGCTTTATGGATTTTACCGCAGGGGGGCATAGCAGGATTAGCTTTGCTTATTTCCATGACCACTTATGGTCTAACCCTTCCTTTGCAGCCCATTACGCTGTCTGTCAGTGCATGGGTACTATTTCCGCTATTGATGGTGGTCTTCTCAAGACGCAGTAGTTTGTCAGTCGTGATTATTTCCGGCTTGATTGTGACTACTTTGCAGGTCGGGATCATGGTCACGCAATCAGCAGGCAAGCTTGAAGGCGTCCCGTGGGTTACCACACTTCAGACCTTATCTATCATCGTAATTTGGTGGGCAGCCAATCATCTTAAGCCAGCCAGCCGACACAGCTGGTGGTCATTAGGCTTAATACTTCCATTATGGATAGCCGATTTACCTTATGCTGCTTTGGTGGCCTTGTGTATAACGGGCATCATGGCATCAATGGAAACGCTGACGCGCTTGAAAACGTTCCGCTGGAATAAGCTACTGTGTTGGACACTGCCAACGGTCGGTTTTGCGGCTCTGGTAATTACTCCAAGTATCGAAGTACCAAGCCCTGTCTTTGTGGTGTGGTTGTGTCTATTAGGCACCGCGTGGATGACAGACTACATCATTCGCACAGAAGATAACGAAGACATCGATGTCTAGTACTTCAGCAATCCAAACCTTCCAAATGCAGGTAAATGGTGAATTTACCTGCGATTTTCTAGTGGTTTGAATAAAGGATAAGCACTTAGACCGCAATTGTTCAAAAATAGGGTGGAAGGGCTTGCAATGGTTGCTGTGATGCTTAATAATCCAATCACTCTTTGAGGCAAGCCTCTAAGAAAACGAATCTATGGGGGCCTGGTCCTCCCGCAACAATAGCTCGTGAACTCGGTCAGGCCTGGAAGGGAGCAGCCGCAGCGAGTGACTTGTGTGCCGGGATGTGGCTGGGTTCCCACCCCTTAAAAAAGCCGCTCTTAATGAGCGGCTTTTTGCTATCTGAAGCTTTCCAAAAATTAAACAACAATTTTCATCAGTGAAGCTCATTCATTCTGTGCGCTAGGCTATTCATAAATACTGTATGAGAAGTACTTGCTAGCAATCTTTTGGTGTTGACCGTTGTCGATCAGTCTTTGTATTCCACTATCGATAAGATTTTTGAGTTCATTGTCTTGTTTTCGTACCGCTACACCAATACCACGTCCGAACCATTTCTCTTCGGTGAATTTAGGGCCTGTAAAGTGATAGTCTTTACCTTGTTCTGTTTCAAGAAAACCCGCATTGAGCCCCATAGAGCCACCAAATACGGTATCGAGACGACCGTTGAGTAAATCGGTAAAGGCTTCGTCGAATGAGCTGTAACGCTTAATGTCTACATCTGGGTAAATATCAGAAAGGTACTTATCGCCAATAGTTGCTCGCTGAACCCCAATAGTTAGGTCATTCAAGCTTTCGTCGCTCATATTGATCTCTCGATCTTTCTTCATCACAAAACGAGTAGGAACTTTGGCGTAGGGGATAGTGAAGTTAACTTTCTTTTCACGTTCTTCGGTAATTGTCATAGCCGCTATAATTGCATCGTTTTTACGGCTTAAAAGTGATGGGATAATACCGTCCCAATCAGTTTTTGAGATGATACATTTTACTTCTAATTCGATACACAAGGCGTTGGCTAAATCGACTTCAAACCCCTCTAATTCACCATCTTGCGTTGTCCAACTGAACGGTGGGTAAGCTCCTTCAACAGTAAAGCGAATTTGTTTCCAATCTTTTGCGTATGTGAACACAGAGAAAATACTGACGAATGCAACAAGTATCCATTTCATTGGTTATTTCCTTATAGTAATAAAGGATACCGATGATTAACTAATTGTTAACATTTATCAATGCGAATGCATATTGATGTGAGCAAAGGCATGCAGATCAATAAGTTTGCTCTGGTTTTATTTTTAGAAGCACTGCTAGCGTATTCAATGAGGATAAATTACGTATCTTTCTCAATTCGCAGGTAGCACAGTAGCAGGTGCCTCTTCCTCAGAAGCTTCCTTGTCTTCGACTTGTTCAGCTACCCAATCAATCGTCTTTGTCAAATAAAGCTTGTTGGTTTCGGTATCACACCAACTCTTTGATAACCCTCTTCGATTAAACTCACTACCAATTGCAGCCAGTGTTTGGTTACTTGGTCTACCGTAATACAAGGTGTCGCACAGTTGTAGGTTCGACATTGATTGTGGGTATGTATTAACGGGGGAGGAATTCATACTTAGTGCTTTCGACTGGTTGTGAGTACACCCAGTTAGGCTGAAGAAAAAGAGAAGGATTAGCGTGTTTTTCATAGTGTATCAGGTCTATTGCCGATGATTAGAAGGCAGTATTGCCATGACTTCTTTACTAATTTGTCAATTTATTGCCAACTCGGGGCATACCTAGACTTTCCTCTCAGTTAGAAAGCAATATCGCGAGGGCCTAAAGCAACGATAAGAGCAGTATTAACAAACAAAAGCGCAATTTTGTACAAAAGTTGAAAGAGCCTATAGAGTAGACTGATAAGTCGCTCGATAATTAACAGGCTTGGGAATCGTTATGGAGAACAAGAAACGCTCTAAAGAAAAGGCCGAATATAAGATAACGGAAGAGTTCGGTGGCCTTGAAATCCTTAATGCTGAATACGAGAAGCAGAACTTCTCGCGCCATAGCCATGAGGGCTACACGCTTGGGGTTATTGAGCAAGGCGCTCAGCGTTTCTATCGAACGGGCGGACATCATATTGCACCACAAGATGCGATTATTCTCGTGAATGCCGATGAAGTTCATAGCGGGCACTCTGCCACAGAAGGCGGTTGGGCGTATCGAGCGATGTATCCACTCCCAGAGCAACTTGCCAAGATCACTCAAGAGTTAAACTTACCTAACTACGGTGCACCATACTTCCCAAGAGCGGTTGTAGAAGACCCTGAGCTCGCCAATCAATTGAGATTAGTCTTCAACACGATTGATGAATCTGATAACCGCTTATTAAGAGAAACATTGATGTATGGGATGTTGGTTAAGCTGATTAGCCGACACGGAAAATCGCCGCTTAAACCCCAACTAGATGGAAAAACTCAGCGCCAACTTGTCTTAGTGAAAGAGTTCTTAGATGACTTTCCACAAGCTGATGTGTCCTTAGAGGAGCTGTCAAAGTTAGCGGCTTTGAGCCCGTATCATTTAGTACGTTCCTTTCAAAAAGAGTTTGGTCTTCCGCCGCATGCGTATCAGATCCAATCTCGGCTAAGGCTTTCGCGTAAGTTATTGAAACAAGGGCATACCATTTCAGATACCGCTCAAGAATGTGGCTTTCATGATCAAAGCCATTTTCATCGACACTTCAAAAAGGCCAATGGCTACACGCCGGGGCAATACGTCAAAATGCTCTAAACTTGCGTGGCTAAGGCATGGCTAACTTGTGTTAAGTGCGGCTAAGGTACGGTGAATTGGGGCATGAAATTGAGCAAGTTTGTACAATCGAACCGACTCAACTCCTCTTACATTGAATAGCCAATGTGAGAGAAAAAAGAATTATATGGATAGTGAAACAATGGATAGACGAACACAGTTATGGAAGGGCGTTTTAGCGGGAATGCCTTTGAGTATTGCGGTAATCCCTTGGGGAATTCTAGCCGGTTCATATGCGATAGATGCCGGATTGAATCAACTTCAAGCGCAAGCGATGTCGGCTATTTTGTTCGCAGGGTCGGCACAACTTGTTGCTGCAGGCATGTTCAAAGCGGGTATTGGCTTAGGTACTATGCTTCTGACCACACTGTTCATTACCTCAAGGCACTTTTTATACAGTGTATCGATGCGCGACAAAATCAGTCACCTTCCTGTGCGCTGGCGTCTATTACTTGGATTTTGGCTTACCGATGAGCTGTTTGCGATTTGCAGTGGGCAATCTCAGCAGGAATTTAATCGTTGGTACGCAGTTGGTGTAGGTGGGGTATTTTACTTTGTTTGGAATATTGCGAGCTTTGTTGGCATTGTCGCCGGTAGTCAAATTCCGTCACTCAACGAAATTGGGCTCGACTTCGCGGTTGCAGCAACCTTTATCGCTTTGGTTTTTCCATTAATCCGCACTCTACCCGTCGTGGTATGTGTGGTTGTTTCTCTGGTCACTTCGGTTGCCATGTCGGTTAACAATATTGAGGGTGGACTAATGATTGCAGCGATTGCCGGTATGTTAGCGGGCTTTTTCAGCGAATCGTTCCAAGAGCGAAGCAACGGTAACAAGACAATCGTAGAGGGGAAATAGAGATGATTTGGTTAACGATATTACTCATGACTGCGATTGTTTTCTTTAGTCGGTATCTGTTTTTAGAACCTGCAATCCCGCTTCGGCTCAATCAAACCGCAAGACGCCTATTACGCTATTCAAGCCCAGCGGTACTGACAGCGATTTGGGGGCCCATTGTATTTGCTCCTGAACAAACATTTTGGCCAAGCCTTGAAAACCCATACTTGATAGGTGCGGTGGTGACTGGCTTGCTGATTTGGAAAACAGGCAATGTGCTGCTAACGATCGGCGTCAGCATGGCGGTGTTTTTGTTCTATAACCTCGTTGCGGTTGATTACCTTTTCTCTTGAGCTTCAATTTAGGTTTTATGTTTCTCCCATGATTTAAAGGCTATATAAATATGATTACTTGTTATGTTCGATATGTGATTGATCCTAAGAAGGTAAATGAGTTTGAGGCATACGCAAAAATGTGGATTCCTTTGGTCGCTAAATTTGGAGGCCAACACAATGGTTATTTCTTACCGTCGGAAGGGGCGAACAATATTGCCTTGGCGCTGTTTACCTTTGAAAGTTTGGCTGCTTATGAAGAGTATCGAATTAAGTCGCTGAGCGATGCTGAGTGTATTAAAGCGTTTGAATTTGCAGATGAAGTGGATTGCATCGTGAGTTATGAACGCAGTTTTTTTAGACCTGTTTTAGAGTGATAGACCTTGCAACGTATAGCGTGGTGGCATCTAATGTACTGATTCACTGTTTGTGTGTTTAGGTTTTGGTAAGGAGTTAGTTTGGCTAAGAAATATTATGTGGTTTGGAACGGTCGCACACCGGGTATTTTTACCACTTGGAACGAGTGTAAAGCGCAAGTTGATGGCTTTGCTGGTGCGAGATATAGATCGTTTCCAACACTAGGCGAGGCTGAGTCTGCTTTCGGTGGTAAAACGTCGTCTGCGTCAGGGTCTACGGCTACAAAGCCAAGCTCTACGGGTAAGTCGACGAAAGCAAAGGTGCCGCCTCTTTCAGAGCAGCAAATCACTGATATGCCTTTTGATATCAAGATCTTTACCGATGGTGCTTGTGAGCCAAACCCTGGTGAAGCAGGGACGGGGTTGGCGGTTTACCAAAACAACCAATTAACAGAATTGTGGTATGGCTTGTATCAGCCTGTTGGTACCAACAATACCGCCGAGTTACATGGCCTTAAACAGGCGTTTTTACTCGCAAAAGAGAAGTTAAACTCAGGTTTGTCTGTTGCGATTTATTGTGACTCTAAGTACTCGATAGATTGTATTACTAAGTGGGCAACTGGTTGGGAGAAAAAGGGCTGGACGAAGTCGGGCGGCGAGATCAAAAACCTCGATATTATTAAACCTGCCTATGCGCTCTACCAAGAACTGGCTTCAAAAATTACCATCTACCATGTGAATGGGCACGTTGGTATTGAAGGTAACGAATTGGCCGACAGAATGTCGATTGTGGCTATTTCATCGCAAGAGCAACAACTGACTCAATATCGTGATATCGAAGATATTGAATCTATTTTGGCACTGCGAGCTGGCTAGCTAGGCTTCTTAATGAACAGCTAATAAAAGTTACTGAAAACCGAAGATCTCATAATTAGGTAGAAGATGCTAAATTGAGCGTTACATTTGAAGTTGATGTAGCGCTTTGCTTTTCTTGTGGAAGCTGGTGGTGCTTAGTTTCTTAAGTGTTAATTAGTTGCCTTAGTAGTAATTAGCTACTTTAGTTAGCTACTATTGAGCCGGGTCTTCTATCCAGCGAGATAATTGCTGAGCTTGTTTTATCGAATTAAAACTGTCCTTCACTCTCTGACGTGCCTTTAATCCCATTGACGTTTTATCATTGCTGCTCAACTGTGCAAAACGCTCAATCGCTTCTCTTAATTCCTCAACGTTCTTTTCGTTAACCACAAAACCGGTTTCAGGTGAGACGATCTCTTTGCATCCCATGATGTTGGTCGTAATGACGGGTGTGCCTACGGCCATCGCTTCTTTTAAAACGAGTGGTCCGGTATCCACACATCCTGTTTCAGAAAAGCAGAATGGTGCGATTAGGCTCTCATAGTTCGACAGTTTCTCTTTCACCCACTCGTTAGGTTTGGCGCCAAGAAAGGTCACGTTTCGAGTGAGCCCTTGCTCTTTTACCTGCAGTTTTAATTGTTGCTCTAAATCACCAGTACCGATGATATCAAGATGAATGTCAAGAGGTTGGGCTATCGGTGCTAATGCATCAATAAGGTGGTGGAGACCTTTTTGTTCAACTAACCGGCCAAGGAAAACAAAGCGAAGTTGTTTCGTTTCAGTTTTTGGATTGAGTTGGAATTGTTTGGTATTTACTCCGCAGTGTAGGAGCTTAACGTTTCCTTTCGCCATAGTATTGAAGTCCGCGAGCATGTCTTTGCAGACAGCGACCACAAAATCACTCGAAGAGATTTTCTGTTCAATATCATAAGCAAACTCGTAAACATCGTGGCCATGAGCGACAAACGAGCAAGTAATATTGAGAAGCTTTGCTGCTACGATAGCGTGAGCTGTGGTGTGCTGACAGAAATGTGCATGAACGTGTTCTACGTCTTTTTCTGCGAGTTGCAGTGCTAATTTAAATCCATAAGCGAACAGTGACTTTTTAGGCATACTGGTTTGCTTAGAAATAAATGAGATAGCTTTGAACAACCCTAGCCAGTTAATGTGGGTCACTTTACCCATCTGAACGTCTTTGCCAATTTCGACAATGTCGTAGTCAAATTGTTTTTCGCTGTTTTCAATTTTGAAGGTCATGACACAGACATCGTGTCCACAATCTTTCAAGGAGTCGACTTCTGTTTGAATGAAGGTCTCACTGAGTACAGGGTAGGTTGGCGCCACAAATGCTACTTTCTTCATTCCTTACTCCTCAAATCCATATGATTAAAGCGATTAAAGCGATCAAGCCAATGTAATAACCAATAAAGCAAGATACGAACCAAGATCTAATCGTAGCTTTGGCGGGCATTTCAATGGTTTTTTGAAGGCTACCCACCTAGAAGTGTCCCGTTTTCTCAAATTGATAGTCAAATTGAAGTTGTAGGTTTTTCGACCTGATGCGTTTTGTCGTCATTTTGGGAATGGACGCGTAGGTGGCTGATCTAGAAATGATTTTGTAGCTAGAAACTCTCGGCATAGAACATGCAACGTCAGCCATATAACGTATAAATCTGAGGGCGTCATTATGGCTAAAGTAAGTGTTGTTATTCCTACCTACAACTGCTTGGATTACCTGCCGAAAGCAATTGGCAGCGTACTAAAGCAGACTCATCAAGATGTTGAGCTCATTGTCATTGACGATAACAGTAACGATGGAACGTCTACGTATCTCGCGTCGATAGACGATGAACGCATTATTACCTTATCCACTTTGGGTGTTGGCGCACCTCAAGCAAGAAACCTTGGAATAGCGAAAGCAACGGGTAAATACATTGCTTTTTTAGATGCTGATGACTTCTGGCTACCCGAAAAACTCGAACACCAACTCGAATTTCACCAACGATACCCAGACCTCGCGATGAGCTTTACCAATTACGAACATCTCACTGAAGACTACCAAGTGATAGTCGATTGCTTTAGTTATTGGTCGCAGTTTCAAGATCAAGACGAGCTGTTCATCAATATCGAGAAGCCTTTAGAGTTCATTATTGAAAACAATGTCATTGGCACATCGACGGTCATGGTGAAAGCGGATGTGTTTTCTCAAACAGACGGTTTCAACCCTGATATCAAATACGCAGAAGATTGGGAGTTGTGGCTTCGAATGAGTGAAAATCATCAGATTGGTGTATTGAACTCAGTGCAAGTAGGCTACTTGATGAGATCGAGTTCCGTTACCCAAACGGAAAGCCTTAAATTGAGAAATTTGCAGTCTATAGAAGCTATTCTCCAGCGTTACCAAAATGACAGTCAACGATGGGACCTACCAACTTCGAGTTTCAAAATCGCAAAAGCAAGAATTCTGGAAGGTTACGCTGACTATTATCGAGGCTTACAAAAAAACCGACTGGCCATCTCATACAGTATCCGTTCGTTAGTTTTGGCTCCTCAAAAACGAACGTTACGACATCTTCTTGGGGACTGTAAGAGTTTCCTAACGCCTGCATGGTAGGGAATAGGTGTCTCCTATGGGTTCACTAAAACAGTCCGCCTATTACGCCATCGGTATTGTGATGATGAAAGGGATCTCACTTGTGATGATCCCCTATATCACCCATAAAATGACGTTGGCTGAATACGGTTCATTAGAGGCCATCGTCTTGCTGGCTGATATAGGGACGATCCTATTTAGTTTCGGTATTGTTGAGGCAATGTATCGATATGTGGGGGTGGCTGAGGGTGAAGAAAAGAGAAAGCTTGTCTCCAACTGTTTCACTTTGAGTGTTTTAGTCTGCGTGTTAGGAGGTGCCTTAATAGCTCTTAGTATGCCGCTGTTGTTATTGATGTTGCCAGTCGAGTTCCAGCCTTATCAAATCCTACTGCTATTGATCCCTACCATGCTAGATGGTGCGATTTCTATCCCGCTAACATTGATGCGAATGAATGCGATGGCCAAACGTTTTTGCATGCTCAATGTATTGAAGGCGAGTGTGCAAGCAGCAATGACCTTTATCCTACTGGAAGCAGGCTATGGCATTGATGGTGTTCTGATATCTTCCGCGGTGTCGAGTGTGTTGTTGATGCTGTGTTTATTACGTTATCAATGGCAAGAGATGGGTACATTTGGCAGCCTCAAGTACTCTGCTAAGATTCTAAAATTTGGGTTACCCACGTTAGTCGGTGGTGCTTCGATATACATGATTACAGGGCTAGACCGTTGGGTGATGGCGAGTTTCGTCGGCGTTGAAGAGCTTGCGATTTATGCGGTCAGCGGTAAGTTTGCGTTGATTCTAGGCTTACTGTTGCAGCCTTATGCGCTTTGGTGGTTTCCAAATCGTGTTGCCATGCTTCAACAATCCGGTGGTCATAAAGTGTGTGCGGAGAGAGCGCTAGTAGGCGTTAATCTGGCCATTGTTTTGGGCTGTTTGATGATCCTCACTGTACCTGGATTTATTGATTTGATTCTACCAAGTAGTTATCAGTACGCGGGGACTATCGTCGTGGCACTCTTGGCTATTGGTGTAATAAAGAGTGCAGGGGATTACCTTAATCTAGGCTGCTTTAGTGGTGACTCAAGTCAATCGCAAATGTGGATACAGGGTGGGTGTGCAGCCTTAGCAGCCATTGGTTATTTTGTTGTGACACCTATCTATGAAGTATGGGGAGTTGTGATGGTGCTCTGTGGCACTTACGCCGTGAGATTGTTACTGCTCTATATCGTGAGCCAAAAGATGGAATATTTACCTTATGATCACCGTAAATGGATGGTCGCGGTGAGCATCGGTCTACTTGCGATTATCAGTGACAGGCTCCTTGGTTGGGTGCTGGTTGATGTGCATGATTTTGTTTTAGGCAGTTTTGTTGCGATAGTGACGTTAGTTGCCTTCATTCGATACTCTATTATCCCTGTACCACAGGCGCTACTCGATAAGTTTATGTTAGGTAAGCATTCGCATGTGGGTTGAATTCGTGTCACCCAAAGTACAGCGGGTAATCGGCACTTAGACACACAATCATCCATGATAATAAAACACTGTTCATAATCGGTCGAATTAGATAGTATTTATAAATTCAGTGAATGCTAGCGATGGGAAGATATATGAATAAGTGGATGCTGCTCCTTTCTCTGTTTTCAGCTACCTCATACAGCTCCTTTGATTTTTCAAGTGAGGGTATTACTGCTCCTGACTTCAATTCTCCGGATTTCAAGCCGCCTGAAGTTTCTCAACAGGAACAGCACAATATCGTTTGTGAAAGCGTGGTCTGCAATTCAACGTCTGCACGCCAGTCGGTTCCTGTTGTTGGTGAAGTGCCTGATAGAGAGCTTAACCAAACCATTGAAACTCTTGCGAGTGCTATCTATATCATCGGTGAAATTGGTGTCGCGGAAAACTTGTCTACGCCAGAATATGAGAAGTTTTTTGAGAATTAGTTGAAAGGATACGACAGTAGGATTGGTACTGGTTTTAATAGCTGCTATAAAAGGTCGTATCTCATTTAATGATACGACAACCTTGGCGTATTGAGACTAGGAAATACCAATGGAAATATGGAAGTTGCTGCTGTTTATCCCCGCTTGTTTTGCGCTCAACATGACTCCGGGCCCTAACAATTTGTTATCAATGAACAACGCCCGTTGTTATGGATTTAAGGCCGCCTTTGTCGCTGGGTTAGGAAGAATCCTCGCTTTTTCTGGCATGATTGCTTTGGCTGCATCTGGCTTAGCGGTTGTGCTTTATACCTCTGAAACTCTGTTCTTCCTTATCAAACTATTTGGTGCGATGTATCTGTTGTGGATCGCGTTCAACCTATGGCGCTCACAAGCGAGCCCGGTCGAGGAAATCGAACGAAATAAGAATTGGTTTGGTCTGGTTAAACAAGAATTGGCACTTGCCGCTGGCAACCCTAAAGCGATACTTATCTTCACCGCATTTCTTCCTCAATTTGTTGATGTTTCTGCGAACGTAAATACTCAATTCTTTGCTTTAGGTAGTACGTTCCTTGTGTTAGAAATGTTCGCGATTTCCATCTATGCGGCATTTGGCTTATATCTACGAAATTGGTTTTCAAAACCTCAAATGGCCAAGCGCTTCAATAAAGCATGTTCTGTGTTTCTTGCCTTGTCTGGTGCGAATTTGTTGGTGAGCCGTCAGTAGCTCTCATTTTGTTTGTTTAGTTTATCGTTAATCTTTTAAGGCCTATGTATGAATGTTGTCTGTGCGGAAAAACAAGAACTGGCTGATATCTACCAGCTTGAACACGCTTTGTTTGGCGAGCACGCCTATCCGCTGTTTTTCTTTCGTCAGGCGTTTGATTGCTGGGGGAAGGGCTTGTTGGTGGCGAAACAAGCTTCGCAGGTTGCGGGCTATGTGTTAATGATACCAACCGATAAACAACAGGAGTATTGGGTTTTGTCATTGGCTGTTGATACGGCTTACCGAGGCATGGGGATTGGCAGAAAGCTAATGCAGCAGGCGATAGAAACCTTGCCACAAAAATCCAAGCTGTTGCTTACCGTTGACCCAAATAACAACTCGGCTTGTGAACTGTATTTGTCGATGGGTTTCGTGACTATCAAGGAAGAGAGTAATTATTTCGGTGACGATGAGCCTCGTCAGGTCATGCAGCTCATCGTCTAGTTCCCGCTTCATGTATCTGTTTAGATGTAAGCATCGCATGCTTAAGTTAGCATCACGATACCGCGCATCAGCACCACGCTGGACGTTAATCGGGTTCGCATATCAAAATAGCCATCGGGGCCTTCACTTTGGTTCTCTTCTCTCATAGACCTTTCCGCTCGCCAAACCGCAATGTAGCCAATGATAAGAAGGATAATGGTGAGAAACTCTTGCTGCTCACCTAGCAACACCGACAGCCAAGCTGTCAACACAATAACATTGCTTAGAATCAGAGCCTTGTTGATGGATGGGCTTTCGAAATTTTCGATGCCATTTCCCCACAAAATACCTGACAAAAAACTCAATATGACCACGCTGTAGGTGATGAAGAGTGTTTCGCCGCTCAAGCTAAATAATTGGCTGTCGGTGAGTGATAACAGTAGGCCGAATAAAAAGGGGATTAAACCCAAATAACCAAGCTTGGCCATGGTGTTGCGTGTTTGAGTTGTCGCCATATAGTCCGCCCTCATAACTGTTGCTCTATTGCATTTTTGAGGGTACTACTGGTTGGCGATGTAGAACTCGGGAAAGTTGCAATCACTTTACCTTCTTTGCTGACCAAGAACTTGTAGAAATTCCATTTCGGTTTGATACCGGCTTGTTGTTGGATTTCGGAAAAGACTGGGTTTGCGTCAGGTCCAGACAGTGAAGCGCGCGCCATCATTGGAAAGGTGACGCCATAATCTAGGTAGCAGATTTTAGCGGATTGCTCCTCGCTTCCTCTGTCTTGGCGGAAATCATTACTTGGGAACCCAACAACCGTGAACCCTTTATCTTTATACGTTTGGTGAAGCTGCTCAAGTTGCTCGAACTGAGGCGTGAAACCGCATTGGCTTGCCGTATTTACGATCAATAAAGTCTTACCTTGAAATTCTTCACACAGCTCAATTTCTTCGTTTGAATTTAACAGTCTTTGTTTGCCTTTGAGTATCTCTGGGCAGCTTGCTGAAAAAGCGATAGAGCTCGTTAGGCTTGTAATCAGGGCGGTGGAGCAAAGCAGTGAAGGTTTCATAGGTTTGGCTCATTTTAGTTGGCGTAACTGTTAGTACTCTTGCGCAGCGCGAAATGATCACTCTGCTAATCATTAACCGTCACTATTTATGAACGAATCAAGTGTCATCGCTGATGAGATATGGAGCGACCAAACGACTTATGTTCACCCTTGCACCAAGGCGAGCGGCTAACAGATACATGCCACCGATTTTACGATGGAGGAATAGTGCGTCTGCGGGTGGCGTGTGCCAATACTCTTGTTCCATGCTCAAGATGGTGCCAGCTTCACGAAGTCGTTGAGCTAAACCGCTGGCTTTAAAATCGTACTCTTCGTCGACCAACATCGGTTCACACGCCATAGTCACCAAGTTGAGAATGGCTTGGCGTTGTTCGGGGAGAATCGTCTCGCTAAAGAACCCTATTTGCTCTAACGCTTGGTTGAGTCCTTGCTCATCGTTGTTAATCACTGAAGAAAAGGCTAAGCGATAACCTTCGCTGAATCGGTCGCTGTATTCTCGAGTTGCTCCGAAATCTAATAAGCCAATTTGTCGGGTGTTTTCAACGTAAAGGTAGTTGGCGAAATTGGGATCGGTTTGCACCATCTTAAAGTCGAATAACTCTCTAAATAGGAGCTCAAGCAAGCTGTGCATCACAAAGTCACGGGTGCTTTGGTCGTAACTTTCTATCTGTTCTATTGAGACGCCCTCAATGAAGTCCATGGCGAGCACGGATTCTGAAGAGACTTGCGGATGGATCTTAGGTACGACGAAGTGTGAGTGTTCTTTTAATGCATTGTGATAACGATTCGCATAGTCCGCCTCACGAGCATAGTCTGCTTCATCGTGGAGCTGTTTCTTTGCCTCTTCTAATAAGCCTTTGTAGTCGACCGATTTGGGTATCAACCCAACAATATTAAGTAATGTGCCCACGTTGTCCACATCACTGTCGATGCTTTTTCGAATGCCTGGATATTGGACTTTGATGGCAAGTTTGTCTCCAGAGTCGCTATACGCTTGGTGAACCTGACCGATGGACGCACTGGCGATAGGCTTAAAGTTGAAGGAGATAAACTCCACCTTCCAGTTCATTCCGAGCGAATTTTCTAACACTTGATTGAGCTGTTTGGCTGGCAGAGGGTCAGCGTCTGAACGTAGGCGAGCAAGAATGTTGGCTAACTCTGGTTCAAGAATATCACCCGCATCCATCGACAGCATTTGACCGAGTTTCATCGCTGCTCCACGCAGGTGCGCGAGCTGGTCGGTCAGGCGAGCAATGTTCTGTGGCGTTAACAGCAAGTCTTTTGCCTTGGGTCTGTTGCCTTGTGCGATTTGCTTGGTGCCTTCTGTTAGTACGTTACCTGCGACTCTTGTCGCCAACGAGGCGAACTTACTAAATCTAGAAAGTCGATGAGTGGGAAGATTTCTCTCTTTTGCCGACATAAAGTCTCTCTCTGGGAATCTGGGTTCACTACAAAGTTCTATCAATCATTACACAACGTTATGTTTTGTTGTGATAACTTGTCGCGTGGAACAGTAAACAGAATTAAAAGGACAAAGCATGAAATTTATTTGGTTGAAAGTGGTCGTTACTGTACTGGTGTTCGCAGCACTGTTTGGCATCGTTTACTACAAAGTCGCCAGCGGCATATCTTAACTCAATACTATTTGATGCAGCTGTTTCCGTTGCAACGCGACTTTCCGGTTAGCCAGAACGAAATTTTATATCGATTCTTGGCAAACCGTAGATAGCACCAATCTGCCACTGGCTTGAACATCGTCCAACGTAACGGGGCATACAGCCAACCTTTTCCTACTAGCTTCCACGCTTGGTAAGTCACGTCTAGACCGAGCAGCAGCTTTCCGTTTTCGTCCAGTGCATGCAAAATTGTATTGGCTGCCTCGGCATCTATTTGTGGGTAGTTTGAAAACGCTTCACTGTAGATATCGATGGTCTGGATCTGATTTTTGGAATCAGACTTAGTCAGTGCTGCCATCTCTTTTGCGCAAAGTGGGCAGGTTCCATCGTAAAATATCGTCAGTTGTGTCATTGTTTTTCCGCCTGTGGCTTAGTTAGAAGAACCTTCAGTTGCCCGCTAAATCGGCACCCTTCACACGCTTGTTATTCGATAAGCTTAAAGTGGCTACGCTATTGTACCTTTTAAAGATCACTCTCCTCGTATCAAAGCTCTAAATATGTCTGACTTAGACACTTTGTTCACCCTTTCAAGTTCTTGATTATTTGGTCAAATCTCGACTTTATGGACAAATGATAACAAAGCGTCCAATAAAGGTGTGCCTTCAATATATAAACATCAACCAAATCAATTAGTTGAACTTGGCTTGGAATATGCTCTATCGAACCTACGAATTGCTAAAGGATTTTCTCCAATTTGGGCAAGGCAGAAAACCCTAACAGCATAAGTATGAACAAATGGAGAGAGAACATGAAGGTTATAAATTATTTACTTAGTGTGCTTTTGTTGTTTAGTAGCCCCCAGTTGGCATGGGCTACGGTTGATGTGATGGAACTTGATGGTAATGCGACCAGTGATAATAGTGGTATTGATTGGGACGATGTAAATGATCCCAATAGCATGGTTGGGATTGCAGAATTTTTCCAAAAAGACCGTAACGGTATCGACCAAATTTTTTGGAAGGGGGGATCAAAAGATGATTCCGACATTACGGATTGGGCGTTCCGTACTGCGTCACCACAACCAAAAGATGACTTTACTAATGCGTATGCTGCTGCCTTTGAAAGCGAAGGCGATTTGCTGATTTACTTTGGTGCAGACCGATATGCCAACAATGGTGATATGTACATTGGTTTCTGGTTCTTACAAGACCAAGTAGGATTACCAGATGGACAAACTAAGGGCGACTTTGTTGGGCAGCATGTCAATGGGGACATCCTTGTGCTGATTTCATTCCCACAAG
This sequence comes from Vibrio sp. TMPB1044, assembly GCF_030442075.1. Lineage (NCBI taxonomy): Bacteria > Pseudomonadati > Pseudomonadota > Gammaproteobacteria > Vibrionales > Vibrionaceae > Vibrio > Vibrio sp. TMPB1044. The sequence continues at coordinate 25,551 of NZ_JAUJED010000003.1, forward strand.
CGAGCGGTGGGAACCCCTACATTGAAGTATTCCAATGGGATTTGAATAATGGTGATGTGACTGACAACATGACGAGAATTTTCCAAACTGACGGAGATCCTAAATCGAATGATTTTGTTGGTGCACGATGTGGCAGTGGCGCTGTCGGTGTCGAGAAGATATGTGCGATTTCAAATGATGATTCTATCGGGGCAATTGCTTTACCCAATGTACAAGGTTGGGATTATCTAGCTAAAACGGGTGAAACTACAACGATTCCAACAGAGAGCTTTGTGGAAGGTCGATTAAACTTGTCAGCTCTGTTAAATGATGAGTTTGGTATTGAGGATATTCCTTGTTTCAGTAGCTTCTTAGTGGAGTCACGAGCTTCCCGTTCGATTGATGCATCTTTGGCTGACTTCGTTGTCGGCTCATTCAGTTTATGTAGTATCAGCATAGCGGCGACTTGTAACACAACCAGTTTTACGGTTGATGGCATGTTCAATATCGATTATACCGTGACGGTGACCAACACTGGTCCTGGTTCGTTAGGCACCAATGGTGATTATGACGTGGCCTTTTTATCGGAGTCACCAATCTTAGGTGCGCTTCCTGTGGTTGGGAACGGTGATGAAGTGTGGAGCGTCGGTGAGTCATTCTCATTCATGGGTAATTACTTGTCTGTAAATAACGGTGCCGTCGGCGTGATAGATGGTTCAGTGGATCTTGATGGGCTTATCGTGAATGCTCAAGCTCCTGTGGCTTACAATTGTCCGCCAATCGACTTGAGTCCAATGGTTGAGATTTCTAAGGTATGTAATAGCTTCTTAGAGGTTGATAGTGGTCAAGTTGTGCTTAAGAAAACCTATGATGTTGAAATATGTAATACCGGTGATATCCCATTGGCCATTGAATCGCTGGTGGATTCTAAGGATGACTCTTTGAGCCGTTCTGACTTACCTACCGAAGTCGTCAACAGCAGTTATTACCTCGACTTCGCTTTACCTTGTGATGATCTTGAGGATGTGACCACATGTGGTGCTGGTAATATGTGTAGTGCATTAAGTGCCGACCCTGAGCTGTTTGCTTGTAAGACGGGTGAAGGAGAGTGGATACCGAACTTTGGTGATGCGATTGGTCAAGTGTGTACGCAAGTAAGCAAAACCTATGCGCCAAATGTGTTACCAACTGGAGTAGACGGAATGCTATCTAATCAAGTTACAGCAACGTTTGACTCGCTGTTCTTGCAAGAAGCATTTATGGAAACATCGAACATTGCAACCTGTGATGTTTGTCCATTTACTGTTCCAGAGCCATAAGTACTTTCATTAATTGAGTACAACTAAACTTTAAAGCAGCCTAGTTCGTTAGGCTGCTTTATTAGTTATTTAGTTATTTAGTTATTTAGTTATTTAGTTATTTAGTTAGGCGACTTAAATTACTATCTGATGTTTTTTGATTAGCTTGTACAAGGTTGTCCGAGAAATAGACAACGCTTTAGCAGATTGGGAAATATTGTAGTGGTGTTGCTGAATCACTCGACGAACATTTTTTGAAGAAAGTCGAGTGTCACTCTCAGTGTCGGGTGACTCGTCTTTCAATTGAATCCCCATATGACGAGTAGAGAGGGCACTTGAATTAGAAAGAACAATCGCTCTTTTTATGCAGTTGAATAATTCTCGGACATTGCCCGGCCAATGGTACTGTTTCATTTGCTCAAGGGTGTCACTAGGCAGTTTGGTTTTGGATGCATATTTGTGCTTCAGCTCAAATCGAACCAAATCTTCTATGTCTTCTTTGTGATCATTGAGTGGCACTAAATCCAATGGAAGTACATTGATCCGGTGAAAGAGATCCTTTCGAAATTTACCCGCAGCAACGGCTTGTTCGATGTTGACGTTGGTGGCGAAAATCACACGGCAATCTACGGGCAATTGGTTGTTACTGCCTAATCGCTCTATCAAGTTATTTTCTAGAAAATGGAGTAAGTAGGTTTGCAGCGATAGTTCAAGGTCGCCGATCTCATCTAAAAATAGTGTGCCACCATTCGCTCTTTCTACATGTCCGACGTAGCGTTTGTTTGCTCCAGTGAACGAGCCTTTTTCAAAACCAAATAACTCGGAGTGAATCAGTGACTGTGGAATTGCGCCACAATTTACTGCGATAAAAGGTTTCTGGCTACGAGCTGAGGCTTCATGTATTAAACGTGCACATAGGCTTTTTCCTGTTCCTGTTTCCCCTTGAATCAGTACTGGAAAATCGTTGTTAGCGATCTTAGTTATTTTCTTTTTAAGTTGTTGGATGGTGCTGGATTGCCCCACCAATTGATATTCATGGCACGAGGAAGGCTTAGGTTTGTTTTGCTTGGTGTCTACCATGCCATATGCATGCCCTAAATTTCGACAAAGCCATTCTGTATCAATAGGTAGATGGTAATAATCCCAATAGGTTTGCTTAATGAGCGATAAGTTGCGGCTTGGTGGATGGTTGCAGATAGCGATTGCTTTTAAACTTGGAAAGCGAGCCTTCAGCGTTGATATTTGCTCATATTGCTTGTCGATCGAGGATGATGTTAGACAAGAAACCACAATTGGTGCGTAGCTGTCGCTGCGGGTGTTAAGTAAGTGAATGGCTTGTTCGGTCGTTTCTGCTATTTGAGCTTCCCAGTTATGGAGACGCAACTCATCTACCCACTGACTATGGTGCAGGCATGCGGTGTTGCATAATAGAATCACAGAACGAGTTTTAGGCTCAGGTGATACTCTTTTTGATGACATTGTGCTCACTCTTCATGCTTCGACTCCATGATGAAACCTACAGTAAGCCCCCTAAATATCCCATAAGCTTAGAAGCAAAATTCAATTAATTCGAGTACACAAATCTGATAGCGTTGATCTAGCAAGTGGCATTGTCTCAAGCGAGAAAGTCAATCAGGTGCTTTACTTACTGATAGTAAAGGCATCCATGAATATCGTGTGTTTGCTGTTTTTACTGTTTTGTTTATTGATGTTCACAAGGTAAACTCCGCGCTAATCACTAACGATAAAGAGCTGATATTGATGATAATTAACGTAGCAAAGAAGTTCATTTTGGCAGCGTCTGCGCTGGTGCTAAGTGGTTGTGTGAGCTATAGCGTGACTGAACAAGAAATGACGAACTACCTACAAGATTCTGTGATGTTAGAGCAAGAAGTCGGTGTGCAAAACGTTATGTATGCGCAAGTGGCGGTTGATGACTTAGCGGTGCAAATTGGTCGATCTGATGCCGAGCGTGTGTCTGTTCTGGCGAATACCAATGCAAAGGTTCAAGTGTTTAACATGCCAAACATGGGGTTGGATTTAGACTTAGAGTTCAGCGCGATTCCTGAATACGACAAGGAAAGTGGCGAGGTGTATCTAAAGTCGCTGCGACTAGAACGCTTTGAGGAGAAGGGACAGCAGCTTTCTCCTGAAATAGAGAAATTGCTCAAACCCGCTGTATCGATGATTGGTTTTGCCTTGTCTCAGTCTCCGGTATACAAACTGGACAGTAATAAAGTGCAAGAGTCGTTGATTAAGTCATCGGAACCCAATTTGGTGATTAAAGACAATAAACTGGTTATCGAGTTATTCGATTAACCTTTTCGTTTTAGCTCGGGCTAAGATTTGAACATAATGGCTGCCGATTAGGTGGCCATTTTTGTTTGTGTTGAGTCGGTCATGCCTGTTTTTGGCTGGTTTACTCACCTTGTCTATCCGTCTCATTTATTGAATTCGCCGCGTATCTCACCTTTACTTTACTCTTGTGAGCAAGTCATCGCTTCAGTCATCAAATGATAAAAAAGAAAAAGGTGAACGAACTATGAAGAGTCCAGTAATAGCGGATAACAAACCCGTCAAAGTCGAGCTGACAGAAGGCGAAGAGTATTACTTCTGTACCTGCGGGCGGTCTAAAAGCCAACCTTTTTGCGACGGTTCCCATTCAGGTACTGGCTTTAAACCAAAAAGCTTTGTCGCGGAAGAGAGCGGAGACGCCTACCTTTGCCGCTGTAAATATTCGAACAATCTCCCTTTTTGCGATGGCACTCATAAACAATTCACCGCAGAGCAAATAGGCCAAGAAGGCCCTGGTGTTCATGTCCAATCTGCGGCTCCCGAAAGCCCGCCAGCTGCGACTGCAACCAAAGAAGAACCCACGGTCGAGTTCATCCATCAATTGGCGCGCGATGGCTTATCTAAGGTTGGGCATCATGGGCCAATGACCTCAATGGGTGTGCCTAGGTATTTATTGCCTCACTGGGATGATATTCAAGTGATGGTCGCGCAAATGGCGACTAAGCCTTTGCTGGAGAACGTGCCCGTTGGTACTGAGCTGATTATTGGGCCTAAAGCGAAAAAGCCGCTCAGATTGAATATCTCCTTGTTTGTGTCTGATATGAGTTTTGGCTCTCTATCTGAAGAAGCAAAGGTCTCGTTGGCGACAGGTGCCGAACTCGCAGGGACAGGGATCTGCTCTGGAGAGGGCGGCATGTTACCCGAAGAGCAGGCCGCCAACTCTCGCTATTTTTATGAATTAGCCAGTGCCCAGTTTGGTTACGATGAATCTAAGCTCAAGAATGTCCAAGCATTCCATTTTAAAGGTGGGCAGGGTGCGAAAACCGGAACGGGCGGTCATCTACCGGGGGCGAAAAACATTGGCAAGATAGCAGAGGTGCGTGGCATTGAAGCGGGCACGGCTGCGATTTCTCCACCCACCTTTGTCGATCTAAAAACGGTCGAAGATTTCAAAAAGTTCGCCGACCGAGTTCGAGAATTGACGGGCGGTATCCCGATTGGCTTTAAGTTAAGTGCCAATCATATTGAAGAGGATATTCAGTTCGCACTTGATGCCAGTGCTGATTACATCATTTTAGACGGTCGAGGCGGCGGTACAGGCGCGGCGCCAGAAATGTTCCGAGACCATATCAGTGTGCCAACGATTCCAGCTTTGGCTCGCGCTAGAGCTTACCTTGATAAACAAGGCGTCAGTGACCGAGTTACATTGATCATCACGGGTGGTTTACGCGTTCCGATGGACTTTGTGAAAGCGATGGCGCTTGGTGCTGATGGCGTCGCTATCTCAAACAGCGCTATGCAGTCGATAGGGTGTGTGGCGGCGAGAATGTGTAACACTAATAATTGCCCGGCGGGTATTGCGACTCAAAAGGCCGACTTACGTCAGCGTTTAAATATCGAGAAAGCATCGAATCAGCTTAAAAATTTCTTCGAGGCGTCGACAGAATTAATGCAAGTGATGGCGAGAGCGTGTGGGCATGATCATCTGAATCAATTCAACCCTCACGATTTGGCTACATGGAATCGTGAGATGGCTGAATTATCGGGCGTTGCCTATTCTGGTGTTAGTCCACTCAATCCACTTAAGTAAACAGCATTTCGATACAGCACACCTACTGCATTTGTGGGTGTGCTTATTTTTGCCTGTGTCATACAACGCCATACTTCACCAGTCGTAATTTGCTGATTTATAGGTTCTTTTGAATTATTTTCTATTTTTTGAAAATATCGCTTTACCTCAAGTTAACTTGAGGTTTTATCATCCTCCCCAATCTAAATACACAGACAATCGCCTCTGAAACCATGAATGTGGAAAGGTGATACAAATGAATTAGGAACCAACAATGAAAGTACTAGCGATTGGCGCGACCAACAGTAAAGCATCGATTAACCAACAATTAGCAGCGTACACTGCAAGCTTAGCCGAGGGCGCGCAAGTAGAGGTGCTCGATCTTAATGATTTCGAGATGCCTATTTACAGTGAAGACAGAGAAAAAGAGTCCGGCGTTCATCACCACGCGCTGCGCTTTTTCAGCAAAATTGGCGAAGCTGATGCTGTGGTCATCTCTTTTGCAGAGTACAACGGTTCATACACCGCAGCCTTTAAGAATGTGTTTGATTGGACATCACGAATCGACATGAAAGTGTACCAAGGCAAACCTGTTGTTATGCTTTCCACATCACCAGGCCCAGGCGGCGCAAGTTCTGTGCTGTCGTCAGCGGTAAATTCGGCACCTTACTTTGATGCTGATGTGAAAGGCTCTATGTCGGTGCCAAGTTTCTACGACAACTTTGATGTAGAAACGGGAGAGATCATCAATGCCGAAATGGCCGAGAACTTGAAATCGATCATGAGTCAGATCTAACGGCTTCAGTGAGTGAGATAATTAATAAATCGATATATAGATACATAGATAAACAGTTAGATACATAAATGGCCATCAAGCGATGGCCATTTAATTACGTCAGTGTCTATTGTGATAGCTCTGCAGCGGTGTCAACGAAGATACCTTGAATGTCTTTCGCTTCGCGTTCAGTTTGACCGCCATGCTTTAGGAATGCTGCAATAATGGCTGCTGTTTTTTGCTCTTTTGCACGCTCTAAGAAGTAACGCAATTCTAGCTCTGCACCCGCTTGCTCATCTTTGATTGAAGCTGAGATGATCTCTTTGTACATCACGATATCACGCACTTCCAACTGGCTGATCACACCGAGTGTCGCTGCTAAGAAATCTTCTAGCTCAGCCTTCGGCACGAACTGAGTAATGATGTTACGGCTTTCAGCTTGCTGAGCGGTAAAATCGTTACCGAGTAGCAAAGCTTGTAGCGCTTTGTTTTTGCCCATGCGTCTTGCAAATTGCACTGCGCCTTGGCCACCCGTTGGGATGTTTACATGAATTTCTGGTTGTGCGAACGCTGAGTTTTCAGTGCCATAAGCAAGGTCACACGCCATCACAAACTCATTACCGCCCCCACGAGCTACGCCATCAACAACCGCAACAGAGACTTGCTTCATTGATTTGATGTTTTCAATCATATGGTTGAATTCAATCGAACCGGCTTGTCCACCTTGTGTACCGTTGATCACATTGAGATCTAAATGAGCCAGAAAGAAGCTCTCATGTAATGATTTAAATACCACAACCTTAGTATCACGATCATCTTTCAATGAAATCACAAAAGCATTGATCTCGTTGATCAAGTCGAAAGTCAGCACGTTCACCGGTGGATTGTTGATCGATACGGTTGCAATGCCATTTTGGTTAGTCACAGATAGTAGTGTCATGGGGTGTTCCTCTATTAGGTCGGGACTGAATGTTGTCTCCGTTATGTGCAGCTACTATAGATTTGTAATAAGATGAGAAAAATAGTCATATTGGCACTTTATTGGTGCTTTAAATGCAACAAAGGACGTTATGGATATATCGAGTCGTTTATTATTGTTACTTGAAGTGGTTGAGCTAGGTTCGTTTGTCAAAGTTGCGGAGCAAAGAAATGTCGACCGTTCCGTTATCTCTAAACAGATCAGCCGTCTTGAGGAAGAGCTTGATGTTCGGTTACTCAATCGCACCACTCGTTCGTTATCTCTGACTGCCGCAGGCAATGAGATGGTCAATCAAGCGCATCAGCTTCGTGCACTGTTGAACGATACTCGACGCTTGGCGCAAAACTATCATGCAGAGCCTCGAGGATTATTAAGAATCACCAGCTCTACTATGTTTGGTCGACAATATGTTCAGCAGGCGATTGCGGTTTTCCAGAAGCAGTATCCAGATGTTGATTTTGAATTGAGACTCGAAGATCGAATCGTCGATATGGTTAAAGAAGGGTTTGATATTGGTTTCCGTATTGGTAAGCCCAAAAACTCTAGTCTAATCAGCCGTAAGATAGCCAGAAGTCGATTGTTGATTGTTGCTTCACCTGAGTTCATTGCTCAGCATGGCGAGATCAACACAATTGAAAGGTTAGAGTCATTACCTGCAACTATTTACGCTGCTCCGGGTTTGTTGATCGATAAGTTTTCTTATGTCGATCAAGAGGGGCAAGCTCAGCATTTTCAGCTTAATGCCGCTTATAAAGTGAATGACGTTGAGATGATTTCGAAGAGCGCGCTAACTGGCAGTACTCTCGCGGTCGTCACGGCGCAGATGATTGAAGATGAAGTACTCAGTGGAGAGTTGGTGCCTATAATGACTCACTTAAACTTGGATGACTTTGGCACTTTCTATGCGGTGTACCCACATCGAGATGCACCCATAAAAACTAAGCTCTTCATTGATACATTGAAAACTATTGTCGGTGAAGATAAACCCGTGTGGGAGCAAGGCATTCCCGGGTTTGACGACATGTATGGTAATCAGCGAACAAAATCATAGCTCAGACAATCAATACGTTAGTTTACTTTGTTGCGCGTATTTTTTAACCTAGCCCAAAACTAAATTTGAACCCAAACTTCAAGTTAAAGTGAACTCTATTATACTGGTCATTATCAGGACGAAACGGCGATTCAAACAGGAAATGAAAGATCATGAGAAACATCGTATACCTCAGCATAGGCCAGTTGGCAGAGCGCAGCGGCGTGGCTCCTTCGGCCCTACGTTTTTACGAAACCAAGGGGTTGATTGCTTCGATTCGTACTAACGGAAATCAGCGCCGGTATCAGTCGGCGATGTTGCGTCGAATCGCGTTGATACAAGTCGCACAGTCGATAGGCTTCACGCTCGAAGAGATCACCGAAGAGTTATCAACACTGCCGATGAACCATACCGCGACTAAGCGAGATTGGGAACGCGTCGCGAAGAAATGGCAGGGGCAACTGGACAGCAAGATGGCGCAGATTAAATCGTTACAAGAAAACCTAACCGGCTGTATCGGTTGTGGTTGTCTGAGTATGCAGAAATGCCAATTGTTGAACCCTGAAGATATTCTGCATGATCAAGGGCAGGGCGCACAACGGATCGTTGAGTAGCCCTGATTTAAGGTTCCCTATCTGAGATTATCGAATCCAATGCACTCAATATGATGGTCAGCTAGCCACTGTTTTAGCGCAGGACTAGTGAGAAGTTGATGCTCTTCGACGCGTTTATCACTGTAGCTTGATAGGGATTTAAGCTGTTTGCACGCCAAGAGTGAAGGGTGGCACATTAACTCAAGTACACCGTTAGGTATCATAGTTTGGTAGCTCAGTAATAAATCCTGCAGGCCATTAAGCGATACGCCTGCGTCAAAGAAGCGCATGTCGAAAGCGTCTGGCGTTGGCACTCGCAGTGTATCTTGGCCACTCAAGATGTTATCGATTCGTCTAACTGGAAGACCAATGCGATTCACTGTGCGGGTAAACGCTGCTTTTAGAGGCTTAAACACACCACCAAAGTGATGGCTGTCGATATGGTTAATCTTTAAGCCTGCATCGAGGGCGGCTTGATATTGCGCGTTGAGTTCGAGCATCACCTCATCTTCATTCACATCTGATTTATCGAACAAAGTGACGTTGCTAAAGAAGTGGCCGTGCTCGTCGACTAAGCTCGGAACCTGCTCTGGTGGCGTCAGTGGTTTGCCTGCGGTGACCGTAAAGTGCAAGCCAACTTCCGGGACTAAACCTTGATGAAAGAGCTTAATCGCGTGCTGCGTACCCGGTTGATTCATCATGATGGTGGTCGACTTAACCAAACCCGCCTTAAAGCAGTCGACGATGCCATGGTTCACGCTTTCAGTGAGGCCGAAATCATCGGCGTTGAGTATCAATTTCATGATGACCTCTTATTAAAAGATTTGGATTTAATATCTTGAATGAGCTCAGCTTTAGCCAGGCTCATTAGCTTCTATCATCAAGTTCATTAGCTGCTAACAAAGTGCCACACTAAGCGAGTCGATGAGCGAACGCAGGCATGAAGTCTAAGTTCTCGCGAATGGTTTCTTGCAAAGCCTCGTCGATGTGCGAACCACTATCAACGATAGGGTTTAAGATCAGAGCACGTTTTGCTGTTGCGATGTCACCTGTCATCGCCGCTTTAACGGTCAGAGTTTCAAACTCTTTCATCTGCTGAATCAAGCGCAGTGCGTCGCTATCAAAAGGTTCAACGTTCAGTGGCAGGATCGCACTGCTGGTGATTACCGAACTTACTTCTACCGCACAGTCATCAGGTAATCCTTGAATGGCACCATTGTTGCGAGTGTTAACGTGCATGATAGAACGTTTGTTATTGTGAATACTGCTCATGAGCTCACAGGCCGCTTCAGAGTAGTAAGCACCACCTCGTTCTTCTAACAATTTAGGCTTGGTATTGAGCGTTGGATCTTTGTAGATCTCTAACAACTGTTGTTCAACTTTGGCAACTAAGTCTGCGCGATTAGTACTGTTTTCAGACGCAGCAAACTCTTTGTCTAAGATGTCTCTGGATTGGTAGTAGTAACGTAAGTACGCACATGGCACTAAGTTCAGTGAGCGAATAAGCTCACCGTCCCACTCAAAAGGAGGGATGTTCTTTGGCATCATTTGATCGTTACCACCGAGAAGTTGTTCGATGAGTTCTCCCAACTTGTCTTCACCTTTATGAAGCACCTTACGAGCCCACACTAGATGGTTTAAGCCAGCGATTTGCATCGTCATATCTTTACGCTCTGCACCGAGCATTTTTGCCGCGCCTAGCTCCATGTTGACGGGGACGTTACATAGACCAACGGTTTTAATGGTTGAGTGCTTAATCAGTGCTTCCGTTACCATACCTGATGGGTTGGTGAAGTTGAGTAGCCACGCATTCGGACACAATACTTCCATCTCTTTCGCTATCTCGAGTGCAATAGGAATGGTTCGGCAAGCATTAGAGAAGCCACCCAAGCCATTGGTCTCTTGGCCGATCATCCGATATTTCAGAGCAATCCTTTCGTCACGTAATCTTGCTTCCATTCTTCCTGCGCGAAACTGTGAGCAGACAAAATCCGAGTCTTTCAGGGCTGATTTTCGATCCGTGGTTAGGTGAACATTAATCTCACAGCCTGCTTTGTTTATCATTCGCTTGGTGAGCGCCGCGATTATCTCTGCTTTTTCCATGCCTTCTTCGATATCGACTAACCACAGATCAGAGATAGGTAATTCGTGATGGCGCTTGAGTAGCCCTTCAACGAGCTCTGGGGTGTAACTTGAACCACCACCAATCACGGTTACTTTGAGTTTTTGATTCTGTTGCATGTTGTTCACCATTTAATGTTGTAGATTACGTGATTTAATTTATATGATGGTTACATACCTAGACAAACCAGTTATGACGACTTATGAATTAGTGAGGTTAATCCATGGGGCTGTTCGAAAATCGCCAACAAACGCTGTCACTGCTGCACACTTTTAGTGTTGCGGCTAAACATTTAAGCTTTACGCTTGCCGCCGATGAGCTCTTCTTAACTCAGGGAGGGGTCAGCCATCGCATTAAAAAACTCGAGCAACAACTGAAGTTTAATCTGTTTGTGCGCAAGACAAGAAAGCTCGAACTGACGCCAGAAGGGCAGCGCGTGTTATCCATGTTAAACGTCTCGTTTGAGTCTATTTTTTCTGAGCTTATGGATATTCAAACGGGTGAGCTCAGCGGGGAGTTATATATCGCGACATCGCCTTATTTCGCTTCCTCGTGGTTAATGCCACGCTTGCCGGAATTCAGACGTTTGTATCCGAATCTAAGCATCAAACTGCAAACCAAACAGAGCCAGTCAGACTTCCAGTTTGAACCTTATGACGTGGCAATTTTCTATAGCGAAGGTCATTACCCAAACCATTACAGTGAGCGGTTATTCAGTGGAGTAAGAACTCCAGTGTGCAGCCCTGAATACGCGAAACGCTTCAACTTAGACCAAGGCATGCAACACTTAGATGATGTGCGTTTCATCCACAGTGGTGATATCACTGCGTGGCAACGTTGGTTACATGAAGCTCAAAGTGATACCAACTGCGCACTTCAGTGTGACTATTACAGCGATAACCGCTTGGCGATGGATGCGGCGATATTATCGATGGGGCTGGCACTAGGGCGGTTAGAGTTCATGACACCGCAGATTGAACAAGGCTTGCTAGTCGCGCCTTTTATGAGCATTGAATCGGGCAAAGGATATGATTTAGTGTGTCCGAAAGGGATGGAACAACGAACTAAGTTTCAGGTGTTTACTCAATGGGTTAAGCAGCAGTTGTGACCGAATAGCGTGCCTAGACAAACGCAAATTATAGGTCTAGTTTAGGGTGTTCTTTCAATAAAAGAAGAGGTTAGTTATGTTCAGCCATGTTTTTCTCGGTACCGAAGATATTGAACGCGCGAAGGCTTTTTATGACCCAATCATGAAAGTGCTTGGTTATAGCGAAGGCTCGGTTGACCCTAAAGGGCGCTGTGTTTACGTTAGCCAAACGGGTGTGTTGGGCTTAACGAAGCCGATTGATGGGCAGCCAGCAACGCACGGTAATGGCATGACGGTGGGTTTTCTTGCGTCTTCTCCTGAAGTTGTAGATGAGTGGCATCGGATTGGCGTCGAAAATGGCGGTACCAGCATTGAAAATGGCCCCGGAGTGAGAGGTTCTGACGAGCGTCGCTTGTACATGGCTTATTTGCGAGATCCTGATGGGAACAAGATCTGTGCAACTCACTTTATGCCATAGTTTACGTTATGCCATAGTGGCGTATACTTAGATCATGTTGATGGTTCGGAGTTGGCGAAGTCGCGGCTCTGAACTTGTTAGCGTCCTGAAGACTCAAAATTTTGCAAAGGATCAGCTAGATGACATCGAACGAACTGTTTTATGAAAGCTTTGAGCGCTGCCGGATAGACCAAGAATTTCTTGAAACGTTTTTGGCGGATTTTTGTGAGCATAATCCAAGGTTTTCAGAACGTTTTGAAAAGATAGGGTTAGTGCAACAAACTAAGATGCTTAAAGCCTCGATCATCCTTATCTACAACTCTGCTGGTCTGCCGAGCGTACGAAACTCGGTGAGAAAGCTTGGAAAGCGGCATAAAGATTTAGGGATGGATATCTCTGAGCAAGAGCTCAACGAGTGGTTCAACTCGTTACTCAATACGGTTAAAAAATACGATCCTCACTATGATGAAAGCGTCGAACTAGCTTGGACAGAAACTCTCGAAGCAGGCTTAACTATCATGAAGAAAGAGTGTGTAGTCTGAATCAAAATGTGTACAAAGTAAGCCTCGCATAACAAGAGGCTTACTCATTTTATCTATTCAATTAAAAGGTAAAGACTGCTTGGATACTTAGTACCGACTCAGGAGTATACCAATCAGTACTTCCTCCGAACTCATACCAATCAAATCCAGGTTGAAGAAAAACACTATTTCATTTTCAACGTGGTGTTTCGTTCAATAAATTTCACTGGCACCATCAGCTTAACTAAGCTCGTGTCTTGCTCTTGAATCTGGCTAACGATAATTTTCACTGACTCACGCGCAAGGCGTTTGAAATCTTGCTTGAAGGTAGTGAGTTGGTAGTTCAACCACTGAGTTTGCGGAATATCATCAAAACCAATCACTTGAAGATCTTCTGGAATACGCAGGTTGAACTCTAAGCGCGCCACATCCATTACCGCCATCGCTAGGTTATCTGTCGCGCAGAAAATCGCTTGAGGATGTGTGGGTTCTGAGAATAGGGTTCGAATGGTATCGAGTGCATCAAGGTAGTCGTAGTCAGCTTCAATAACACGAGCTTGCTTGCCAGTGAGATCTTCGAATTCTGAACAAAAGCCCGATTCACGCTCGCCGTTGGTGTAGGTTGGTACGTTACCTGTCAGGTAAACTGCTGTTTTCGTTCCCACGCTATGAAAGTGTTGAGCGGCAACTTGGCCTGCGGCGTAGTTGTCACTCACTACATGGCTACTCTTAGTCCCTTCAACCACTCGTGCATATTGAACGATCGGGATATCGAACTCTTCACACTCTTCATAAAGCGACTTATTAAAGGTCGCAGAAGCGGCAATCACGCCATCAACTCGGTATTGGAAGATATTAGGAATAGAGTGGTTATCGTTTCCATCAACTTGCCAAGGAATCAATACCGCAGAGTAACCCTGTTTTTGTAGCTCAGTGGAGATAAGCTGTAGGGTTTTCATGTGGATAGGGTAGTCAGCGTCAGGAAAAACTAGGCCAATCAATTTGGATTCATTTGTCGTCAGACTGCGGGCAAAGGCATTGGGACGATAATTCAACGATTTTGCTGCATCGAACACTTTCTGCTTGGTCTTTTCAGACACCGAACTGCCCGGTACAAATACGCGAGATACCGTTGATTGAGAAACGCCAGCGAGCTTAGCGACATCTTTTGAAGTAACGGTTGGCTTTGACGCCGTGGAGTGTTTTGGAGAGTTCATAGACCATACTTTTGAACCTAATTAACTGCGCACAGGATACCATAATTAGGTACGTACTCATAAAGCAATAACAAGGAATGATATGAAAAATAAGGAATAATGACTATTTTGAATTTGATGTTGGGTATAACCCATTCTCTGTGTTGGAAAAAAGTATGATTACAGAGATAGTGACTAAAAAGCTCTGCGTGAGAGCAGAGCTTTAGATTACGAGTTTACCCACAAATTGAGTGACATATTACTAAGCCATAAGCCATAAGCCATAAGCCACTAGCCATAAGCCACTAGCCACTAGCCACTAGCCATTAGCCATTAGCCATTAGAAGTAGTAACGAATACCAGCCGCGAATTGATCATCGCTATTCTCGTAATGGTTACCAACAGACTTGTCGTTGCCATTATCAAACTGGTATTCCGTCCACACTAAGAACTTGTTCTTCTTAAAGTGGTACTCAAGGCCAGGGATAATTAGCTGACGCTCGTAGCCATTTGCGTTGTCGTCTGTGTCCGTTAAGTAGTTAACGTTAAAGGTTGGACGTAGACCATTTTCAAAGTGGTAGTAGGTGAAGAATTCAGCACCACGGTGGTCGTAGAATTCAGCTTGGCTGGTGGTTTCCCAGTTTGAACCTTGGCTGTAGGTGAAACCAACGAATAGACCATCATTGGTATAGTTAACGCCTAATAGACCAATGCGTTGTGTATCGCCATCTTTGATGTTTTGAACGCCCGCATCGACATCATCAAACTCATTCTGGTGGTAAGCTAAACCAATGGTTAGGCCATCCATAATAGTGTACAGCGTTGATGCGCCCATACCGTTTTTCAGGGTTGCTGTTAAGCCGTCTGCTAGGCCAACATCTTCGCGAGTGGTTTGGTAAATGAAGCCGTATTTCCAGTTGTCATTGATGTTGTTGCGGTAAGTAATTGAGTTTTCAGCACGGCCTGTACCAGAAGCAATACCCCAGTCAGATAGGTTGTAGTAACCAGAACCACGTGAACCAAATACCCGGCCCATATCGGTAAACCAAGCCACGTCGTAGAAGGTAGACCATTGTTTTGTGCCGGCAGCAATCTTACCGTATTTCTCGTGCTCAACGCCTGCGTATAGAAGTCGGTCGTAAATGTTATCGCCGTTAGCGCCTGAGTTATAACCCCATTCGGCATGGCCAAAGCCAGTCCAGTCGTTGTCTAGTCCCATTTGACCCTTAAGGCCGAAACGCGAACTACCGCTGTTCCATTCGCCGTTGTGATCGCCACCTTTATCTTGGTAACGAACGTCGAAACGACCATCTAGTGTTAGGCTATCGCCCGCGTCATTGGTAAAAGTGTGTGCAGCAAAAGCAGAACCCGAGGTAAGTGCTGTCAGGATCACTGCTGAAAGAATCGACTTATTCATTGTTATTCTCTTTATTCAGGCCGCAGAAAGCCACCGTGCTTTCGAGCCCGTTATATTGGTAATGGTTTGGCAGGGTGTACCCCATCCATGAGGTACTAGTGGATTCAATTATTAGTGGAGCAATAATGAATTGGTTGGAGCACTTACTAGGAGCGAGAAGGATCTCCCAGTAAGCGTAGCAACCCAAGTCAGATGCCTATTTAGGTTGCCACTGTTTCGTTTCAATCTTTTGGATTAAAGCGTTTGGATTAAAGCGTTGGGTTCATGATGGTTGAAGTACGTTCGAACACGTCTAGACCTTGCTGTTGTAGCCAGTAAGGAAGGTCGATAAGAACCCAGTTTTCAGACAGCTTGTCACCATCACGGTAGTACACGTCAACCACTTGCATGTTTGCACGGACTTCACCGCCAGTCATACCTAGGAAGCCACCTGTTGGTGTGTTTGATAGGTTTGGCCAACCGAAGAAGCAAGAGAAGTTACCTTCAGCGAAGCGACAAACGTGGCCGTTGAACTTCTTGTCTTTCAGGTTGTTACGGAAAGGCAGTTGGTGCTGCTGTTGGTAGCGAGGAATTGTGTAAGACGCGCCGATACCACATGGACCGTACCAAATCATGTCTTTTGACCAACTCTTCGCTAGTACTTCTGGTGGGCAACCCATCGCGCCGCTGTCGTTAAGAGCAGAAAGGTCATCAACCATTTTGTTTACTAGCGCTAGTGTTGCAACGCCTTCTTCTGGATCTGCATCTTCAAACAACAGACCATCGTGGTTACGTGGACCAGGGTAAACGAAGTGCTTACCAGTTGAAGGTGGAAGTGGGTAGCAACCCGCTTGGTCCATCATGCCTAGTAGATCTAGGAACAGGCCAGTCTTTGTGATTTTGCCATCAACAACACAGTTAAATTCTGCGTAGCGAACGTTCATGATTTTGCCGGTAGGGCGCATGCCTAGGTATTCAGCATCGAACAGACCCATGAAGTGACCCATGCTCATTACCCAAATCTCATCTGGGTTAACTTCGTTGTTACCGCCGATGAAGATGTCTTGACGACGCTGCATGCGAGTCATTGATTTCATCATAGGAGCCCAGAATACGTCAGCCGCAGCTTGTGCGCCTTCTTGCTCACGGAATGGGTAAACACCGCGCCACAAGTAATCTTCAGAAGTGTGTGCTTTTAAAACTTCAGCAACGTTCTCGTGAGTTGCGTTTTCCATTGCATCAAAGTATTCGCGAACAATGCGTTTAGCTTCTTGATATTTAGACATAATTCATTCTCTTTTTGTTGTCGAGTCAACATTCGGAACAGGACTCGATTTGGATTTTGTTACCGGCTGACTACTCAGCCGGATTGATGTTTGTTTCGCGTCTTTAGAGGCGTTCAACTTTTTGAGGTTTCAACTAAAGGGGATTAAGCTTTTGCTGTTTCCGCTTTTTTGCTCTTGTCGAAGATGCCGCCTTTCAATGTTTCTGGTAGTGATAGCCACAGTAGACCAGCCACAATCCATACGATTGGTGAGCCCCACATTGCTGTCGCAAGGTCGCTGCGCTCTTGAATGAATACCAACACCATTGGTGCCCACATGCCGATGATACGACCGCCGTGGAACAGTGCAGCACCGAAGCTACGTAGGTGAGCTGGGAACAGTTCTGAGAAGTAACCACCCCATACTGCAGAAGCTGACAGACCGAAGTTGTAGATAAGACCTAGAATAGCCAGCATGTTTAGGCTGCCGATCATCACGTCGCTTGGTGCGACAAAGAATACTGAAGCCATAACACCCGCAAGGATGAAGCCAAACGCATTCACTTTACGGCCGTATTTATCGGCGATTGCACCCCATACCCAAGCACCGAATAGAGAACCGAATGCCGAGATAGAGAAGATGATGCCGATGGTCGCACCGTCAAATTGACGAACATCTTTTAGGTACGTTGTCACAAAGCCAGAGAAGAATTGGTAGCCGTAGAAGTTAAGGCCGGCCAGTAATAGACAAGTGATCGTTAGCTTGCGGTATGGTGCGCTTAGCATTTCACCCCAAGAACCTTTCTTCGCTGGTGCATTAGATGCTTCAGCCGCGGCTTGATCTTCTTCACCGTAGGCGATCACTTTCTTGTCGCTAGGCAGGATGAAGATCATCAGTGCAGCAGCAACTAGAGGAGGAATACCACCCACCCACATTAGGCTCTGCCAAGGTGCGTCGATGCTAGAAATGAACGCTGCGTACGCACCCATTGCCATTAGCGCAACAGAGAACATTGAAGAAGCGAATGCCGTCAACTTACCGCGAACCGTTGGTGTGAATAGGCCGATCATCAGGCTTACTGCTACGGTGAAGTAACCACCCAAAGAAATACCGATGATGAAACGCATCGCTGCCCACATCGCGTAGTCGGTAAACATCATGTTGATGATGGTTGCGCCACCGTTTAGTGCAGTGATGACAATAAGAGTCGATTTCTTACCAAAGTTTGATGCCACCCATGCACAGCTTAGGGCACCAATAAGTGCGCCAACCGACTGCCATGTATAGAACTGAGCGGTATCCGCCAAGTTAATACCATCATACGCATCAACGATGTATGGGCGTACGTAGTCAATAATTACAAAGTTATAACAATAGAAAAAGTAGCCCACTAGAATTGCAAGATAAGCAGCTACCCTTTGAATCATAGGAACTTCGCTCATGTGTTTTTTAGTAGTCATGACCGATAAACCTTTATTTTATATAGGGTGGTTTTAGTTTTAATTATTGTGCAGTGGTTATTGATATTCACCACACCGCCGTCGTTTCGGGAGAGATAATAGAGTTTTTGTGGTTATTAGATCCGTGATCAAAGTCAACTTTAAAATGAGTGCGTACCCATTTTATGTATTTTAGTGATCTGGATCCTGTTAGATCGTGTATTTGGGCTTTTCTGGGCGTTTTGAGCGTTTATTCGTCTATATTAGTGACAATACTCACACTTACTGTGGGTTTTTGAGGGAAAATATCCAATTTTGAGTAATATTGGCGACGAATGATTAGAAGAATACAATAAACGGAATCTCAAAATGGTTACGTACTCAAGTTTTGTGGTTATTGCTATTTATGTGTTAACTACTTTATTTATCAGCTACTTAGTAAATAAACGCTATAGCGTTGGTGGCGACTTTTCGACTGGTGGAAAACAATTTGGTTGGTTTACGGCGGGTGTGTCGATTCTTGCAACCTACATCAGTGCGATGACGTTCGTGGGTATGCCGGGCTGGGTTTATAGCTCAGGCATGGAAGCAATGAGCGTTCATCTGAATTACCCAATAGTGATCTTTTTCGCTGTGGTTTTCTTTGTTCCGGTGTTTTACAAACTTGGCCTGACCTCGATTTATGAATACTTAGAGCACCGCTTCGGCGTTGTTGCTCGCACGATCAACTCCGTCGTGTTTATTGTGGTTCAGTGTATTTCGGCAGGGGTGATTTTGTATGCGGTGGCATTGATCTTGGTGCAAGTGCTGCCGGTGAGTATCTCTGAGGCGATCATCTACATCAGCTTATTTACTGCGTTGTATACCTATGCAGGCGGTATCTCGACAGTAATCTGGACTGACATGCTTCAGTCAGCAGTGTTGATTATCGGCAGCATTGCGATCTTTGTTTTATTGTTGATGAAAATCGATGCGGGCGAGGTGTTGTCTCCTGAACATTTGAATATCATCAATCTCGATTTTGACTTGGGCGTTGATACCACATTGTGGGCTGGTGTCGTGGCTGTGAGCTTCTTGCACCTGAGTGTGTATGGTACTAACCAGCTGATTATTCAAAGAACGTTGGCGACTAAGTGCGTTAAAACAGCGCAAAAATCGATGCTGCTTTGTGGTTACGGCGCTTTCTTCATCTATCTGTTTTTTGCTGTGATGGGCGTTTTGTTGAGTGTCTTTTATCAAGACACCAGTTTTGAGAATAGTAATGAAGTGATTCTCGATTTCGTGTTTAACCACACTAACCCAATCATTGTTGGGCTTGTAATCTCAGCACTGTCGGCTGCGGCGATGTCGACACTGGATTCTACTTATAACTCAATGGCAACTGTGGCGACATTCGATTTCTATAAGCGCTTTTTCCGTAAATCAGTCTCCGATGCGCATTTAGAATCGGTGGCAAGAAAAATGAGTCTCGTTGCTGCCGCTTCGGTTGTTGTGCCTGCTTTACTGGCGGTTTCTAACGAATCTGTACTCAAAACCATTGCCAGCCTGACTTCAATTTTTGTTGGTATTCGTCTTGGCTCTTTCATCCTTGGTTTGTTCTTCAAGAAAGCGAATGAGAAGGGCGTGATTGCCGGCAGTATCGGTAGTGTGGTTGTGGTGTTCATTGCCAAATACAGTGGTATTTCTTGGCCTTGGTTTGCACTGATTGGCACCGTCGTTTTTCTCGTTCTTGGTGTTATCGTGAGCCGATTCTTTGGTGAAGTCACTCAACAACAGAATGAATTTATCGCTAAGCAAAAACATTTGTTCGCTAAGCCAACCGCGAGTCACTACGGCTTATTGGTGTTCGCCGTTGTGACCATTGCTGCTTGTACTGTTATCCCTGATTGGCTTTATACCGCTCTTTCTTAACTCACCCTTGTGAATAGCCAAGTTGGTTAAACCAAACAAGTAATCACGTTAAGTTCAGCGCTTTAGAATTCAGAAATCTATAGCGGCTGGGCTTTTTGTTTGATGTGTTTTAGGGAGAGACAGCTGACTAGTCTGAAAGCGGCAGCTGATAGCTGTTTTTCAACTCTTTCACTGAGATGTTGGATTGAATCGCACTCACGCCTTTCACTCTTCGAATCGAGCTAATACGCTCAAAGTACTCTTCTAAATCTTTTGCCAACACTTGCACCATGTAATCGGCGCCGCCTGCAATGCAGTGACACATTGGAATCCAATCGGTTACCGCGACAAACTCTTCGAACGGTTCTGTGTTTTCTACTTCATGATTACCTAAAGTCACAAGAGTAAAACCAGCCACATGAAAGCCTAATTTCTTACGATTCAGCTTCGCGGCATAACCATCGATATAGCCAGTTTCTTCCATGCGTTTCCAACGACGCCAGCAAGGGGTTTCGCTGAGGTTGACCTTCTCTGCGAGCTTGCTGTTGCTCATGCGTCCGTCTTGTTGGATATGTTCTAAGATGGCGATATCTGTGTCATCTAACACTTCTTTGGTGGATTCTTTCTGTTTCATGGGTTTTTTAGAAAAGTCTTGCTCAAATTTGGATTAATATTAGCCTATATAGCAATTTAATTCCTAGTCGAATCTGTAAACTCTCTCCCTATAAATACTTTACTTATTAGGAGTGAGAGGAAATGAGCTCTCAATTAATGCTGGCGTTCTTGCTATTTTCAACATCAATTGCAATTACCCCTGGGGCAGGCAATATCGCATTACTTGGGATTTCAAGTCGTTATGGATTTGCTGCGACTTTACCTTTTATCTCTGGGAACGCTGTTGGCATCATCATTGTACTGGCGGGTTCCAGTGTCGGTTTGGTGAGCCTATTTACCCTTTATCCAGATCTATACAACATTTTGAAGTACGCGGGCGCGGCTTATTTGCTGTTCATGGCATGGTCGATTGCTAACATGCAAATCGAAGAAAGCACCACCGACAATCGTTCAGGTTTCATGTCTGGTGTGCTGGTGCAGGTGTTAAACCCTAAAGGTTGGATAGCGTCATTAACCGTGTTTTCACAGTTCATCACTCCGAATGCAGATTACTTGATTCAAGTGGTGACCATTATCGCGGGCATGGTTATTACCGGTGTACCATGTATGTTGGTGTGGGCGTATTGCGGTACCATGCTTAAAAAGTTGCTGCAATCACCAAAACAGATGATGTTTGTGAACCGCTGCTTGGGTGGAAGCTTAGCGTTAGTGGTTGCCTTTATGCTTTATCAGCCAGCGTAAAGCGTTTTTACCAAAGAAAAAAACCACTCCTAAATCCATAGGAGTGGTGTCTAAATGTCGACTAAGTCGTTAACAATAAAGAATTAAGTTAACAAATATTTAAGGAACTTGAGTTAAAAGCTTTTCAGTTTAAAGATTAAACGGATTCAGCCTCTTTAACTGGAGCTGAGTTACGGATTAGGTGGTCAAATGCACCTAAACTTGCTTTAGCACCTTCACCCATCGCAATGATGATCTGTTTGTAAGGTACTGTCGTTACATCACCCGCCGCAAATACACCTTTCATTGATGTTGCGCCATGAGCGTTAATCTCGATCTCACCGCGTGGTGATAGTTCTACCTTCGTTCCTTTCAACCATTCGCTGTTTGGCATTAGGCCGATTTGAACAAAGATACCCGCTAGTTCGATCTGTTTTAGTGCTTCAGTGTTGCGGTCTTTGTATTCCAGACCGGTTACGCGATTTCCATCACCCAACACTTTTGTGGTTTGAGCCATCTTGATGATTTCGATGTTTGGTGTTGCGTTCGCTTTGTCGATAAGCACTTGGTCAGCACGCAGTGTGTCTGCAAATTCAAGTACGGTTACATGTTCCACAATACCTGCTAAGTCGATAGCCGCTTCAATGCCTGAGTTACCGCCACCGATAACCGCTGTTTTCTTACCTTTGAACAGTGGACCGTCACAGTGTGGGCAGTAAGCAACGCCTTTGTTGCGGTACTCTTGTTCACCTGGAACGTTCATTTCACGCCAGCGAGCTCCGGTACTGGTGATGACTGTGCGAGCTCGCAGTGTTGCGCCGCTCTCTAGTTCAACGTGGATGTAACCGTCTTCGGTGTCTTCTGCCGCAATGATGTTCGCAGCGCGCTGCTCCGTCATCACTTCAACACCGTACTCTTTTACGTGCTCTTCAAGGCTTGCCACTAATTTAGGGCCAGTTGTCGCTTTCACTGAGATAAAGTTCTCAATCGCCATGGTATCCATTACTTGGCCACCGAATCGGTCAGCAACTGCACCAGTGCGAATGCCTTTACGTGCTGCGTAAATCGCTGCTGAAGAACCTGCAGGGCCGCCGCCGACAACCAATACATCAAAAGGTGCTTGTTGGTTTAGGTTTGCTGCTTTCTTTTCTGCTGCGCCTGAATCAACCTTGTTCAGGATCTCTGCCAGTGACATACGGCCTTGACCAAATAGCCCACCATTAACGAATACGCTTGGTACTGCCATGATGTCGCGAGACTTCACTTCGTCTTGGAATGCTGCGCCATCAATCATCGTTGTCTTAACCAGAGGGTTAATCGCCGACATCATGTTGAATGCTTGAACCACTTCTGGACAGTTTTGGCATGAGAGTGAGATAAAAATCTCTACATTGAGCTCTTGGTCGAGTTCTTTAATTTGCTCGATTACATCAGCTTCAAGCTTGATAGGGTGACCACCACTATGAAGCAGTGCCAGTACCAGTGACGTGAACTCGTGACCCATTGGTAAACCGGCGAAACCGATCGCAGTGCCTTTATCTTGGTTGACTACCTGCATGATAGGGCTACGCGTGCTTGCGCTATCATCACGAGTCACTTCAATTTTGTCCGTTAAAGACGCGATGTCATTTGCTAGGTCTTGGAGTTTGTTTGCGGTATCGCTGTCATCAAGGCTCAGCACTAACTGAACATTGGTTTTTAAGTTTTCTAGGTATGCTTTTAGCTGCTGCTTCATTGCTTGATCTAACATAATCGTGCCTGCTCTTAAATTCTGTGTCTTGGTATTGACCAATACCTTCTTGCTGAAAAAGGAAAATAAAAAGGGGGCGCAAGTCGGCAAATATTGTGGTGTTGATGGTTTGAAAGGGTGGCGCGCAACTGCCCTTTAGGAGGGAGGCCGAAGCGCGCCTGTAGAACCGTTTATTTGTTCTTTTTAGATAGGCTTAGATTAAATCTTGCCTACTAGGTCTAGAGATGGAGCTAGAGTCTCTTCACCTTCTTTCCATTTAGCTGGGCAAACTTCACCTGGGTTAGCCGCTACGTATTGTGCTGCTTTAACCTTGCGTAGTAGGTCTTCAGCGTCACGACCGATACCTTCAGCAGTGATTTCCATTGCTTGGATAACGCCTTCTGGGTCGATTAGGAACGTAGCGCGGTCTGCTAGGCCTTGACCTTCACGCATTACGTTGAAGTTGTTTGTGATGTTGCCAGTTTGGTCGCCTACCATGAAGTATTCGATAGTGCCGATTTTGTCAGAAGTATCGTGCCATGCTTTGTGAGAGAAGTGCGTGTCAGTTGATACTGAGTAAACTTCTACGCCGCGAGATTGAAGCTCAGCGTATTTGTCTTGCAGGTCAACTAGCTCAGTTGGACATACAAACGTGAAGTCTGCTGGGTAGAAGAAGAATACAGCCCACTTGCCTTTAACGTCTTGCTCAGTGATTTCTACGAATTCGCCGTTTTTGAATGCTGTTGCGTTGAATGGTTTGATTTCTGTGTTGATCATGATTTGACTCTCTTTCTAATTTGTAGTGTTTAACGCTATCCCGCGTCGATGGAGATATATTGCATCCGCACCGAAAATTAGTGAAATCGGACATTTCTATAGATTCAATAGGCGAATCCTATCTTCGAAAAGAAAAGACTATCGGTAAAAGCTATCAACAAAAACTATTAGCAAAAGTCATCAAACATCAGCAACCCTCATTTTGAGTAGCTATGCTCTTTAGGTTGTTCTCTCTATTAGCGCTAGCAGCTATTTATAGTGTGAGCTTCTATGTATAGCGTGAACATCTATGTAGACAGTGTTTCTTTAAGTGAGCAGAGATCTCCTATTAATCTGTAAATAACAAAAAATTATTATTAATATAATTTATGATAATTTCAGTTAATCATCATATCTCCCTATACTCTCTCCATCGAAACGAAATATCGAAGCTAGACTTCGAAAAGCACAGAATAAAAACGAATTGGAGAAAGTTATGAAAATGAATCACGTAGGCATCATGGTAGGCGACATGGACCAAGCAGTAGAGTTTTACACTAAGGCTCTAGGTCTAAGAGTTGTAATGAACAACACTAAGGTGATGGAAGAACGCGAATCAGCAATTGGCCGTATGTGTATCGCTGTTTTTGGCGAAGGCTTCAAAGGCTTCAACATTGCACACCTAGTTACATCTGATGGTATCGGTGTTGAACTGTTCGAAATGGTTGACCGTGAAGAGCGTCATAACGTTGATTTCTCTCGTTTAGGTATCTTCCACTTCTGTTTACAGCTTCCAAAAGAGCAATTTCATTCAGCTATTAAACGCGTTGAAGAGTTTGGCGGTAAGGTTCGTATGGACATCATGCGCTACCACCCAGAAGACGAACTAAAACAAGCGCAAATGGTTTACCTAGAAGACCCGTTTGGCAACCTATTCGAATTCTACTCGCACACATACGAAGATACGTACGCGACTGATTACGAGTAATAGGCGCTACCTACCTGTCATAAGGTAGAAGAACCGAAACACCCCCTAAAGAGGATTGGTAGCGATACCAATCCTTTTTGGTGTTTGGGTGTTTTTGGCCGAGTGGCTTACCATATGCGCTGATTAAGAAGTATACAACTCTAATTCATTGTTAAAGTTGACGTTTTGAAGATAAAACCTTTCATGGATATGACGGAAGGAAGCGTGCTTCATGAAAACATTGTGCGTTCATACCGGACGGTAGCCTTTGCTGAGCAGTGACTATACTCAGCATTACATGGCGAACCAAAACACAACGAAAACAGAGAAAATGCAGAGATTAGCTCACCCAAATCATATGAAAAAATTACATATTATCTTTACCGCTCTTATTCTTATGATACTAGCCGGATGCACCTCAACGTCGGCGGTCGGCAGTTCTAAAACAAAAGATTATGCCAAGTCACATGCTCTTGCTGGTAAAGCTTCTTGGTATGGTGATAAGTTCCATGGAAAGCTCACAGCAAGTGGTGAGACGTATAATATGAATGCTTATACGGCAGCGCATAAAACCTTAGCCTTTGGCACGATCGTGAGAGTGACTAACACTGCCAATAACAAGTCTGTTGATGTGAAAATTAATGACCGAGGCCCTTACGTAAAAGGCCGAGTTATCGATCTTTCGCACAAGGCATTTGCAAAAATCGGCAATGTTAAGCAAGGCACTGTACCTGTCAGAATCGAGATTGTTGATGACAGCAATACCTTTAGGTACAAGCACTAACTGCCTTTAAGCCTGCAGTGGTTTGTGAAACTTAAGGATTGGTAGAGATACTGATCCTTTTTTGTTTTTGGGAAACCTAACGAGATCTAAATTACATTTCGTTACTTACTGAAGTAAATCTGAAATATTACTGACACGGTTATGAAATTTTTCAAGGCTAGCGTATGGGGTTCTAAATCGAATCCAAATAAGGAAATACCCGTGAAGCTAACACCTGTCGTTGCTGCCGTAATCATGTCTTTCAGCTCAGCAAGTTTTGCTTTTAGCTTGCAACAATCTGCCAATGAAAACAGTGAAAATCTCGTATGGACGGGGCACCTTAGCCCAGACAGCGACACGGTAATGTCTGCGATGCTCGCGGCTCATATCTATGGTGGTACGGCGACAGTACCTGAGCCAATCAATCCTGAATCAACGTTTATCTTGAACTACTGTAATGCGGAATCTCCACGTGTAGAGAAAGATTACTCTTCATACCGAGTAGGGCTGGTGGATTTCAACCAAGTGACTCAACTCGCGCTAACTATTGACCAAGCACCTATTGTGGCTGTGGTCGATCATCATGCGATTGGTGGCTCTCCAATTAACACACCTCAAATTGTCGAGATGGATATTCGAGGTTGGGGTTCAGCTGCAACTATTCTGGCTGAAAACGCTGAAAAGCTCGATGTGACCTTACCTAAGCACCTTGCTTGTGTCGGATTAGGTGCGATTCTTTCTGACACTGTGGTATTCCAATCAGCAACCACGACTGAGCATGATCGTGAATATGCAGAGAAGCTGGCAAAAATTGCAGGCATTTTAGATATCGAAGATTTCGGCTAACAGATGTTGATTGCTAAATCGGATCTTAGCCACCTTTCATCTGAAACCATTCTGACGCTGAATTACAAAAACTTTAAATACGGTGGCAAACAGGTGGGCATCGGTGTGGCTGAGACACTAACGGCTCAACAACTAATTGACCGTAAAGACGAGCTTTTGGCAGCGATGAAGGCATACAAAGAAGAGAACGGGCTAGACCATCTGTTCTTCTCAATCACAGACACTAAGAACAAAGAAGCAAACCTATTGTGGGTGGACGAAAGCGACTATCAAGTCATCAAATCGGCTTTCAATGCTGAACCAACCAGCGACATGCTGACACTAGAAGGCGTCACTTCGCGTAAGCGTCAGATTGGCCCAGCAATACAAAAGGCGATTGAGAGTTTGTAGAGATTAAGAGCCGTTACGCTTGAGCAAAAATAGAGCAATAAACCGCGTTTAGTTCACGTGTTTTAGCAGTGTAGCATCATCACCCTCCATCAATACCCTTTCGGTTTGCAACTAAAAAATTGGGTCACATAAGTGACCCAATTTGGTATGAGTAGCGGCAACGCCGGAACTGAACCTATTGCTTGGGCAGTGTGAACTGCTAATCTACTTAGCGTGACATTACCTCACCAAGTTTCCGTAAAAGAAGTTATTCAGTGCCTGATAATGCTCTTCAGATTCAGGGGTGCCAAAAGCTACAGCGTAATCGGCATGAGATTGACCTTCATAGACATTAAGTTCCGCTTCCGCCCCTGCACGCTTAAGTTCGCGATGCACTCGTACAGTATCACTCAATAACAAATCGCGCGTGCCAGTGATCAAATAAGTTGGCGGAAAGTTCTCAAAGCTGCCGTTAATTGGCGATACGATAGGATCTGTTAGTTCTAGCTCACCCACATAGACATTGACTAACTCAGAAGACATTCCACGCCAGCTACCTAAAATATGGTCTAGTCCTTCATTGATATAACGGCTGTCTCCAGTCATCGTCATATCCACACCCGGTGTTCCAACATAAAGCGCGCTTGGCACGGGTAAAGCCTGTTTATTGAGCTCTTGTGTCACTGCAAGCGTTAGAGCCCCGCCAGCAGAAGTCCCCCCCATGACCATGGAATCTGCAGAACGCGTTTTTAGAAGCGCATTCCACACCTTAACAATATCATTACGGCTTGCTGGTGCGGGTGCATCTATCGATTTGGTGTAGTCGATCGCTAGTGCTGGAATTTGCATCTTAGAAGCAATGATAGAAGCTTCTGATGTTGATGCTAGACCACTATTCAACATATACGCACCGCCCTGAACCGCGACATAGAGCTTGTCTTTTAGCTCTGGCGCAATCGCCTTTGGCGTGACCCAATACACATCAACGCCACCAATAGAGTCTTTTTCAATGGTTACCCCTAGCGTATTAGCTAACGATCCTGCTCGTTCGATGGCTGACGTGTCACGTGCATCAACGAAAGCACGCCACTCGCTTTCTGTTTTGGGTAAGTTTTTCTGCAGTGCCTCTACATTAGCTACCGGAAAGTTTTTCGAAAACTCATAAAACTCAGGACTAACTGCCGTGGTTAGAGGTACAGGTTGTGCTGAGAGAGGTACCGCATCTTTATCGGTGTTAGCCATGACGCCAGTGCTTAAAAAACTTGTTGCGATAAAAGTAAGGAAGACATTACGTGATTTCATTTTTTCACCTATACAGTTTGATGTAAAAGCACTCCTTGCTTCGATGGCATTAAGGTAAACAAACTGATTGATGATATGTATGAATTAGAGAGATTCATTTTTGCAACCCACTACAAATAAAGTGAACTTAAAGACTTCACAGCCACAGGTTGCCTGCTAGGATTAAACTAAGGACGATAGGGAGAGTTAACTATTAACATCAAAGATTTAGATCTTAATTTACTTCGAATACTACGAGCGTTAGTTGAAACTCAAAGTACTCACACAGCAGCGATAAAACTAGGCATATCACAAACTAGTGTCAGTCGTGCTTTGATGAAGCTAAAAGAGTGTTTCGGAGAACAGCTGTTCATTCGTAAAGCTCACGGCGTTGAGCCTTCCGAGCTAGCCGTAATGTTGGCAGATGCTTCAGTAGAAATGCTGCATCCGGTCGAAAAGGTGGTTGAAGACTACTCCACTTTTGATCCAAAAAAGTATGCCGGAAAAATCAGCATATTGATCAATACTTTTTTGCTCGAGTTCTTTGGTCCACGTCTAATTCTTGCTTTACGAACCAGCTTACCTAGCGCAAGTTTCAATATTTCTCAATGGCAAAAAGACTCTCTCTATGATGTATTACAAGGTGGCGTTGACTATGTAATTCAATTTGAGTCTTACTCCATGCCTCAAGATGTGTTCTGCCGAAACTTGGTCAAAATTGAGAATGTTATATTGGCTAAAAAGAACCACCCAATTCTATCCAAGGGTAGTGATTGGGGAGCGATTCACTCATTGCCAATAGTCAGGCTCTATCTCGATGGTATTAACCCAAGAAAAGGAATCCTTGAACACTTGTATGAAAGACAGGGCTACCAAGCAAACTTCTTGCTGACTACACACAGTGTCAGGACAGCGGTTGAATTGGTCAAAAATAGCGACGCAATCATGTACTCGAGCAGCTTCGTAAAACAAATTACACCTGAGATTGAATGCTACTCTCTACCACCCAATATCCAACAACACAATGTTCTCGACATTAATGGCTCTTATCTACAAACACGGCGTGGCAGCCCATTCAGCCAATATCTCCATCAAACTATCCAATCCTTTTTTGATGAAACCTTATTAACCCAGTGAGCGTAGCATGAACAAAAAACTCCAAGATCTCGATTTGAACTTATTAAAGCTTTTAAAAGCTGTAGTAGAGACTCGTAACACGCATGCTGCTGCTGACAGATTGGGAATCTCACAAACAAGCGTCAGCCGTGGACTTTCAAAACTTCGTGATGTATTCGGAGAGCAGCTCTTTATCCGCAAAGCACATGGCGTTGAGCCATCAGAGCTTGCCGAGAAGTTAGCTGAAGCAAGTGATCAAATGTTCACACCACTAATGAAAGTGGTAGAGTCTTACCAGAGCTTTGACCCTATAGAGTTTAATGGCCAGATTAAAATCGCCATGAATATCTTTTTCTTGGAGCTACACGGGGAGGGAATTTTTGACACACTACGCCGTGATTTTCCAAATGCCAATTTCAGCCTAGTTTACTGGCAAGAGCATTCTCTGGCGGAGGTGTTGAACGGCGGCATTGACTATTTGATCCACTTTGAAGGTTATCCCCTACCACAAGAGATTTATAACCATACGTTACAAGAGGTCGAGCTTTGTCTCATTGCTCGTAAAAACCATCCAGTATTGAACCAAACCTCTGACTGGGCATCGATCCATCACTTGCCGATTGCGCGAGTGATCATTGACGGTATTAACTCTAAACGCGCTCCTGTTGAAGAGGTTTATCTCGCCAAAGGTTTTCAACCCCGAGTGTCATTAATTACCCACAGCATTCGAGTTCTAACCAACAAATTAAGCACGTCAGATGCGATTATGTACGGGAGTCGTTACATGAGCTTGCTTGATGACCGTCTGGCAAGTTACCCACTGCCAGAGCTACCTACACAGATGCGGAAAATTAAGGTTTGCGGTGGCTATCTGCAGTCAAAGCGGGGGTATCCGCTTAACCAACATCTTCACCAAATCATCCAAAGTTACTTTAATAGCTTGGAGCTCCCCCAGTAGTGAATCAGATATGGCAAAAATGCATTTCTCTAATTCATATTAAGGGTGAATGATTCGATATAAGCTTCTCACCAAATTAAGGATTTGTTGCAAATGGAAAGGCTTAACTTACGTTGATGAGAACAACCAATGAACAAAACAGTACTCTCTGCATTCGCTCTACTACCAGTTTCTATCGCTTCAGCTACTGCGTTTGATACTTCACGCTTCTCTGGTGAGGTGTCTTTGAACTCTGGCTTTAGCAGAACTAACTCTAACTTAGATACCAATAGTTCGGCGCAAATAAATCACCTAGGTAAAGGCGATAGTTCTAATCAGAATTTTGTTGCGCCCCTAGGTAGCCTTTACTACGCGCTAAACGAAAACTACAACCAACGAGTCTACCTAGGTACTTCGCGTGATGACTTGGCCGTTGGAACACTTGCATTTGAACTTGGTTATCAATATGACTACCACAATGGCACCAGACTCGACATCGGCTATCTTCCTACCGTTGTCGCCGATGAAGTGTGGGCAAACCCATATCTAACTGGACAAAAAAGAGAAACAACCGATCGTCAAGGCAACGCATATCGATTGAAACTCTCGAATCTGTGGAACAGCGGAGTGTCATTTGACATGGCATATGCGACTGCTGAGATTGACAATGAAGGTATTAATCACGCGGAATTATTACGAGATAGTGAAACCTATTACATAAAAGGTCAGTACCGCACAATGCTTAACACCAACTCAGGCTACATTACAGCTTTTAGCTACACTGACCATAACGCTGATGGTAGCGCTGCATCGTTTAATGCCTATAAGGGGGAACTAAGTTATTTCTACCTAACAAGCAACTATCAGCTAGCGCTCACAGGAAGCTATACACTGCGAGACTTTTCGGCAGAAAATCCGATCTTCTCTAAGACACGAAGCGATGATGTGTATCGACTATTTCTCGCTTATGAGTATAACAATATCCCAGGTTGGGATAACTGGAGTGTCATCTCATTTGTTGGCGGTACTATCAATGATTCAAACATCGACTTCTATAGTAGCGATAGCTTGCTGATGTCGATTGGCATGAACTATAAGTTCTAATACTTCTTTATGTCGGGTCCATC
Source organism: Vibrio sp. TMPB1044 (assembly GCF_030442075.1). Classification (NCBI taxonomy): domain Bacteria; kingdom Pseudomonadati; phylum Pseudomonadota; class Gammaproteobacteria; order Vibrionales; family Vibrionaceae; genus Vibrio; species Vibrio sp. TMPB1044. The sequence continues at coordinate 56,888 of NZ_JAUJED010000003.1, forward strand.
CCACTAATGGACCCGGAAAGTAATCCTCTAAACGAAGAATCATACCTCTTAGTAAGGAGTTACATGCTAATTCGTCACTTCATGGTTGGACTTAGTATTCTCGTATTGTTGAGTGGTTGCAGCTCACTGTTCAACTTAATGTCAGATATCAAGAAAACAGACAGTCTGTATCAGGAATTTACGATTTCCACACCTAATTCGATAGAAGAAAAACGCTACTTGGTACTGCAATTAGCAACTCTAGAAAAGAGCGGGATTCTTACTGGTCATTCAATCATTAATGATAGTAAAGCTCGCTTCCCCTCTTTTTTCAATCTCACACAGTATGTGGTTATCTTCGAAGACCATAACTTAGATTTCATGTATCAAAGCAATGAACCTACCTTTTTATTCATGAAATCAATCGGCTCTGACGATCGATTTATAGTCGGTGAACAATACCTCATTCCAGAGGGCATTTCTGAACTCGACGGTTTACTGGTTACTCCATTTTTAGAGTTTGATGTTAAACCTGAACGTATAGGTCGAATAGTTGAGTGGGGGGCCCCTGCGTTTTCTGACCAAGCAAAAGAAATGGGAATGTGGCAACCATTAAGTTTTGTTGAAAATGACTATGTCGGACTCTTCTTCCTTGAACCATACCAAGAAGACAAAATCCCCGTTCTCTATATTCATGGTATGGGAGGGAGTGGACGTGATTTTGAACAGATGATTTCTGCACTCGACAAAGAGAAGTATCAGGCATGGGTAATCAACTATCCTTCCGCGTTGTCGCATACACTGCTTGCTCATTCCATCGCGGGCATCATGCGACAACTACATAAAAACCACGACTACCCGCCTATCCATATAGTGGCCCATAGTATGGGAGGAGTCATAGTAAAAAGATACCTTGATATATGCAGTAGCAGTAACAGGTGTGATCTTGTGAATTCATTTACTTCAATTGCCTCCCCTTTCAACGGAGTCTCGTCTGCTGCAGCTGGGGTTAAGTATTCCCCCGTTGTTATGCCGTCTTGGCGAGATTTATCCCCTAGCGGAAAGGCTATTCAAAACTTATTCTCTTCTCCGGCACAACAAAGTATTCCGCCGCATCTATTAGTCTTTGCTTATCAAAAGTCCCCGTCAACACGAGGTGAGAGCAGTGATGGCACCATATTGTTAAGTAGCCAATTACGCCTAGAAGCGGTAAACCAAGCCCACTCACTTTACGGTGTGAATGAAAACCACATAGATGTGCTGTCCAGTAGCGATGTACAAGGTAAAATCCGAACTTTCTGGGAGGCAGTTGAGGTGACTCGCTAGGAAAGTATCGGATACCCTTACATATCTCATAAACATTGCGCTTTAAGTTGTCAGTCTCATTTAGCATTAAAAACTGAAGTTTGTTCACTAAGCCGTACTTATCTTTGTAGCTTTCATAGGATCCGAAGTTAAGCGAAAAGAAAAAGGGACGGGTAGAAATACCGGTCCCTTTTCTCATTTGAATAAGTCGAAAGTGGGTTAGCTCGATGCGCTTTAATGATGCTGCCGACGATTCAGGCTTAGGTTGATTGGCTTCTATATCAAGGGCCATTTGATGCTTAGTTATATAGTATTGGTTGGGAGAGCTGCTGTTACGATCTTAGTTCGGTAGGAGAGTGCCCAGTCCAATTTTTGAATGCTCGACTGAATGCGCTTGAGTCAGAGAAGCCAAGCTCATGAGCCACATAGGTAATATTGCCGTCGTTTTGATTCAGTAGCGTCATGCTCAGTTCGAGGCGGTATTTATCGAACAAACGACGAAAACTCACACCTTGTTGTTTAAGTTTGCGATTCAGGGTTCGAGGGCTGATGTGAAGATTATTTGCCACGCTATCTAGGTTGGTGTCTTTCACCGCGAGCACTTTGAACGTTTCATTCACTTTGTAGATTAAGTTGGTTTTTAACGTTTTTTCCATCTGTTGGTCGGCGATTCGTACTAACTCTGCATGAAAGTCAGCTTGGAATTGACGAGGTTTAGCCTGGACAAGATTGTTAGGGAAAAGGAGATAGCGGGCGGGGAAGCCTTCCTTCATTTCCACATTAAAGACACGCTCATAGATGCTCAAGAACTCATCACCGATGGTGTTCTTGTGGATGTGAATGGCGAGCTTTTGATTCGGCGCATTAAGGTATTTGCGAACGAGCTTGATCATAATACTGAAATAGAGCCCTAAACTGATGTGTGTCATCAGTGTAGTTTCGTCAATGTACTCGGGTGTCACTCCCCAAAGCTCGACTTCTCCACTCTCTGTTTCACGACTGAATATTTTTAGTAGCGGATGTATATGAATGGAGTATCGACTCAGAAGTTGGCAAAAGCTGGTGAGGTTTGGCGCGGTGAGCATGGCCATTACCGGAGCGCCCATTTCAAGCTCATCGAAGTAGCGAGCCGATTCATCAAATAAGTCGATCAGCTCATGATCAAAACGTTGGTAGATATTGTTGATGGCGGTTTGAAGCTGATAAGCCGAGATCGATTCGGCGGAGCAAAGTTGTTTATAGACCTCCGCTCCCGACCAGATATCGCTGCTGTCTCCAATTCTAGCCTGAATAGCAGAATCTAAAGTTTTAAACCAAAATATGGGCAATTGAGTACTAAAACTTTCCACCATAACTCCCTGTTATTGCTGGCGATTGAAGAATGTTCTTCTCGGTAATATGCCCAAATTAAAGGATTTGTTTACGGGTTACAAGCAATGAAAACCTCAGTTCAATCTTAGAATTTGTAATCAACACCTACTGAAACCACATATTGTGATGATTGGTAATACTCAATATTTGAATTCGTTGTCTTCGCGCCGAGTAGTGACACCAGAGACCAGTTTTTTGCATCAAAGATATTGGCGTATTCATAAGCAACGAAGGCTCCAAAGTCTTTGTCTTCACGTGTCTTATTAAAGATTGGATTCTCTTTATCATAGCTGCGTTTTGCTGCATTGAGTGTTAAAGCAAGACCATGATTTCCGTATCTTTTCGCTAGGTTGATTTCCGCGCCAAGGCTCAAGAACGATAGTGCATCACCCTCTGAATCTGAAGAGAAAACATTCATCGAAGGTGTGAGAATACCTGACCCATCTTTCAAGAAGTACTGGTAACCAGACTTGAGATAAAAGTACTTTCGTTCTCGAGTCATCAGTGCGCGTTCTTCGTCAGTTAACCCAAGTCCTTTTAGACCGGTGTTTTCTTTTTTAACGTCTGACTCACCAGAAGCGACATCGAGATTAAAGTTCGAACCCATTATTCTTGAAAGCTGCATTCGAACCACAGTGCCAGTGAGGTCGGTTTCTTTTCTATTCGAGTCAACAGCATAAGGGTCATCCCATACTTCGCCTGATATCAGAGTTGGTAAGATAGAAAAATCGACCACCATGCCGTTTTCCACTTGCTGCCTATATCCAATTTCAAATGCTAACGTACCTGTGATGATGTCGTCTCTTGAGGTACCTAAGAAAAACTGTTTGTGATTCAAAGCGCCAAAGGTGTATTGCATTGAACCCAAAACAGCGACCATTCCCTCTGCTTCCGTGTTACCTGACGACATTAAATCGGCTTGAGATTGATGATTGCTTTGCCCTACATCGAGGTTGCTTGAGTTTGCGGTGAAGCCTGTTAGGAAGGTCATGTTGCCACTAAAACCTTCGCTTGGTGCTAGAGCTGCGTATGAGTAAGGCGCAAGCGTCAGACTTGCCAAGAATAGGAAAATAATATGTTTCATCAATAGACTCGTACTTGAATGGTTTTCTAAATTGAGCTGCTTTGAGAGTGAATCGCTTTTTAAAGCGCAATTGGGGCTTTTCTGTTTGCCCAAGGCTTGGCGTGTTCTAGTTGATAGGCCAATTCAAATAACAGGCGGTCGTTGCCCCTTGCTGCAGAAAAGTGGCTACCGACTGGAAGGTTCTGTTTGTTCCAATACAAGGGAACCGACATTGCCGGATTACCTGCCACGTTTTCGATTGGCGTGTAGGACATTAATTTCTCTGAACGTGCCCATATCTCTTTGCCGGAGTGCGCTTTTTGGTCGAAATATTCGATGTCCAAAGGAACATGGTTTGCACAAGGAGTCAGCCAAATATCGATGTTTTTAAAGAACTCTCGGTTGTGGTTAATTGCGAAATTTCGGCATCGTTCTTGAGAGTCGATATACAGGCTAGGAGTGGCTTTTAAGCGCGCTTGCATCTTACGAGCTAAATAGACGACGTTATCGCTCACTTTGTCTGGTATCGATTCTAGCGGCATACCTAGGCGGTCGAACTGCTCAGCAAAGCTTGCCATCTTGTTGCCAAATACGCCCATATAGTTACGCATGAATACATCGCCATCTTGGATTGGCTGCTCAACTTCGATAACGATATGTCCAAGGCTCTCGAGCAAAGAGACCGTCGAACGAATAGCTGCGAGCGTATCTTCATCGGGAAGCCTGCCGTGGACATCTTTGAGGGTGACGCCAATTTTTACCTGACGGTTAAGAGGTGCATTAACCATTCCTATAGGGGTTCGAGGAAAAGGCGTCTCAAAGTCATTTTTTGTATGATGTTCTGTGACGGACACTGCCAATGCAGTATCACGAACGGTTCTCGACATAAACGATTGATGAGTAAAATCTTCGTTTGTTGAGCCATCAGTTAACCCTGAGACCAAAGATTCTCGACTTGGTTTAAAGCCAAAAATTCCTGTTGCCGAAGCAGGCATGCGCGAAGAGCCGCCGCCATCAGTTGAATGTACTAAGGGTACATAGCCAGCTGCGATGGCTGCTGCGCCACCACCAGTTGATGAGTGAACACCTCGGCTTAGAGCCCACGGATTACGCGTCGCGCCATAAAGTGGATTTTGCGTGCAGCCTAATGTCATCATCTCAGGGATGTTCGTCATGCCAATAGTGTTGAGCCCAGCATTCTGTGTTGCACGAATAAACCAAGAAGTAGTATCGGGCTTTCTACCTTGGTTTAGTTTTGATCCCATGGTGCATTCAAGACCGACAACATCAACGCAGTCTTTCGCTAAGAAAGGCACGCCGGCAAAAGGTGAGTTCGGGTTAAATGAGTTGGCACGCTCTAGTGCTAACTCAAAGCACTCAGAAACAACGGCATTAACCTGATCGTTTGTCTGGCGAATTTTATAGATTGCTTCTTGTACGAATTCTTTTGGCGAGGCTTTTTTGTCTCTTATCAGATTCGCCATCTCGGTCGCATCCAGCGGCGAGTCAATGGTTTGGTGATCTGAAAGTAAATTTGTTGGCGAAGTTGGCGTTGCATTCGCTAAGGTAGGCAGAGAGATAGCCGCAGCTGAAACTGCACCTTTCCCCATAACTTTGAAAAAATCTCTGCGTTTTAATTCATTGATAGTCATCGTTTCTATCCCAAGTTAGAAAGTCACTATCCTTGTTTTGAAACCTAGCTCGCTAGGTTTAGCTTCGCTCCGTGTGCTTATTTATGGGAGTAGAATAAAGATTGGTGTGCTGGCTTGCAGTGCAAATACCGCCAATGTTCATACCATTCACGCCAACTGGTTTGTCGGGTTATGTATAGGGAAGGGTCATTGCTCTGCTCTCAACCAAAAGTCGGATAGGTCTTCAAACAGGTCATTGTTGTCTAAGATGCTGGTATGGTCTTCATCGTAGCCGAGAATTTGTTCAGCATTCAGTTGAGCTGGACGCGATAATTGGCTCGAAAGGTCGATGACACCATCATTACTTTTGGTATTGAACAGCTCGCCCGAGTTATAGCCAAACGCGAGAAAATGTGGCGTGTTGTTGTCATTGTTATCAGAAAACAAATCAGCGATAAACTTACCGTCTGGGTTTAAATCTATCCAAGCAGGCATCACGACAGGGGCGTATTCAATACCTTGCTTGGCTGATGCCACGCCACCAAATGGGGAAGATATGGTGGTAATGCTGCTAACAAAGTCGCACAACTGCCCAATGCTGCACTGACGGAGACTGTTGGTGGCGATAAGCCCGCCCATACTGTGCGCGACCACATGCAATTGTTGAATCTTGTATTGAGTGACGACAGTGTGCATTAGGTTATTCAGGCCCTTTGAGTTCAAAGCCAAAGACAAACCTGAAGGGTAGTTAAATACCCATATTTGATATTTAGATTGGTCGATTTTTTCAATCAGCGGAGCAAAGTCTAACGCGGTGGCATTGATGCCATGAACAAACAATACAGGGATTTTGTTCGGGTCGTACTCTGATAAAAAGTAGACCCCAGCATTATGCTCGAGCAAGAATGTTAGTGGCTGCCACATCCCGAGCTTGGCGTTTTTTCTGTCAAAAGGAGGATCTTCTAGGCTCACGACAGTGCCAATATCGACAAGATCCAGTTCGATTTTCAACAGTGAAGAGAGTGAGCGATCAACAAACGCGCTTGGGACTTCATTTTCATTAACTTCCAGGGATACTTCAATGGTGGATTTGTCTTGATGGTTACGAAGGTTAATGACACTGAATGCTTCGTCTGCTTGTAGGGTTAAGTCTTGATTTCTATCTTCAAAGACAAGTAGATAATGGATGTTGTTCGATAGCTGTAAGTCGATACGGTCACTAGCGATTATTCCGTCGTAACCATCCACTTCGCTTTTATTGATGTCTTTGATTTGTTCAATAACTACGGCTGAGTCTGTGGCTGGTTGGTTCAAGATAAGCTGGTATTGATTGGTTATAGAATCAATTTCTTTTATTTCATGAGATAGGTTTCTAAAGTTACTGCATCCTGATAGCACTGAGCTGAGTAACAGCAAGGTACCGAGCAATAGTGCAGTAAGTATTAGCTTCATTGCTATTTTATCCTTAATTCAACAACCTGTTTTTAATAGTAGCAAGAAAATACAGAGTAATCTTATGTGTTATTTTTGAGCATGTATTTAGCTCGTGCTATTCACTCAATGACTTGTGCAGGAAAAGGAAACGTTTGGGTCTTGATTTGTACCTCTGAACTAAAAAGGCAAACAACCAAGTCAACAGTCTCGGTTATTTGCCCTAGGTTTATTTTTGGGGAGAGGGTTCAGAGGTTAAAGCGTGTTTTTATACACCTTGCCGTCTTTCATGATCAGTTTTTGACTCTCTGTGTTCGCTACACATGCAACGCCTTCTAAAGGGTTACCGTCGATGATCAATAGGTCGGCATATGCCCCTTCAACTACTTGGCCTAGTTTGCCTTCTTGATAAGGGTGTTGGTAAGTTGACATTTCGAATAAACGTCCACAGTTTGATGTCGCCATGCGAAGTGCGGTGATGGTATCGAATACTTGCTCAATCGCACCCAGTTCGTTCAACTGTGTCGCATGCACATTGGTTTCGCCTACACAGTCAGTACCAAAAGCAATGTTCTGAATATCGTATTTCTTAATCAGTTCTGCCGATTTGAACATGGCTTTGCCCACTCGTTCTGTCTTGCGGTACGTCTCTTCATTTGGCAACGGGATCTTGCGCTCTGCAATCAATGAAGAAGTAAAGTAAGAAGGAATCACCCAGATGCCTTTCTCTTTAATGATCTCTGCAATGTCGTCGTCCATGATAGTCGCGTGTTCGAAAGACATCACGCCTGCTTCTGCTGCTCTGCGCATCGCATCAGAGGTGTGGATGTGCGCGGCGACATAAGTGCCGTAGTCAGAAGCGGCCTCAACTGCGGCTTTCATCTCGTCTGATGTAAATTGCAATGTGTCTAGCGGGTCGAAGGTTGAAGATGCACCACCGCCAGCCATGATCTTGATTTGTGACGCGCCCATGAATAGCTGTTCACGCACCGCTTTCAATACTTCTGAACGCCCATCGGCCACTTTCATTGAGCCTTGCTTCATCATTGGTGAGTCTTCGTGTCCATTGGTTAAACGTTCTTGTGCTTGGTTTTGACGGTAATCCGAGTGACCACACGTTTGCGAGATAGCCGCCATTGAAGGAAGAATACGTGGACCAGTCGCGTAGCCGTTGTCGATACTTTTCTTAAGACCAAGCGTGTTACCCGCTACATCACGAATAGTAGTAAAGCCGCGCATCAGCATCTCTTCTGAAATCTTCGCTGAGCGAATCGCTACTTCTTCACGAGTCATCGTATCAATGACATTGAAAGGGGCAGATAGCGTGATATGAACGTGGGCGTCAATCAGGCCGGGCATTACTGTGCCACCTTGAGCATCAATAATTTCATCGGCAACCGTTGGGTCAATATCTCCAATCTGAGTGATAAGATTATCTTCGATTAGGATAGATACGTTCTCGATTAGGTTGTTATCAACACCGTTAAATACGTTCGCGTTAGTGATTAGCTTTTTCATAGTCTGCACCTTTTTCAAATGAGTGTGTGTCGCTGATGGAATCATCTTATGGCGCGCAGAATTTGAATAATGGCCATTTGGTGACAAGCAATGATGAGACTTATTTTTTGGTGCTTTTCTATATTTTTGAAAATTGCTTTATAGAGGGGAGTGAATTATTGGTGTGAGAAATGATCAATCTATAAAAACTAATAATTTCGAATGGAATTGTTGTGGTGTCATCAAATGGTAAGTTTTGCTTCGATTCGAACGCTAAGATGTATTTCAAATCAAGGCTACTTATCAAATTAGAGAGAGAGACAGAATGACTAAATCAGACAAAGTTTACGGGTTCAACACACCACAACGTCTATTCGTAGGTTACACGTTAGCCGTGCTGGTGGACTTAGTAGTGCTTAACTTTTTCGATGAGTACTGGGACTTCGTCAACATTGAATCTTTCACTATTTCTTTGATAGCGGCGTTGTTACTGCAGTTATTGTTGAAGCTCTCTATTGGCTTAGAGCACAAGGTAGCGGATTACTTTAAACAGAAATCTGGAACGGCACCTAAGGTGTATCGAGCACTGTCGACATACATTATTCTTGTTGGCTCAAAATTCGTTATGCTAGAAGCGATAAACCTTATGTTCGGTGACAAGGTGAGCTTCACAGGCCCTTGGAATGGTGTAGTGGCGTTCTTCGCCGTGGTATTTACGATTCTGATTGCTGAAGTGATTGTATCGAAGATCTACTTTGCTCTGGATGATAAGCCAGACGCAAACTTGAATGAAAAGACAGCCTAAGCGGAAGCTAAGTAAAGAGTTTGAAACGAACTCTTGGTTGAGAAGGGTTAGCAGGTTTGCTGGCCCTTTTTTGTTTCTGTTTATCTGCATTCCATTTATTTACTTCTTACGAATCTAATCCTCGCAGCTCTATTTGCCAGTTAAAGTCTTCCCCTATTGGCAATATGAAGAGTATAGCTCTGCCGAAACTATCTTCAGAATAGCAAAATTCGCTGCTTATCCATGATTCTTTTTGTCTTCAAGTTGCTCATCAATTTGTACAGCTAGAGAGGTACGAATAAGTACTGTTGAGAGCTATGTTATTGAATGCTCTCAATTGTCATTGGTGTCGATATTTCTTTACTCAAAAATTAATATGCATTTTGTGTCACATGTATTTTTTACACATATGTTTGTGAAGGGAACACCACTAACCGATAAAGGAAATCCAATGAAAGTAATCTTATCTAACCTTGGGCTTGCGATAATATGGTTCTTTTCTTCGCTCGTTAATGCACAACCGCACCCTTCCGTTCAACCGTATCCTCCCGTTCAACCAGATCTTCCGGTTATTGCCGATGAAGTGAAACATCAGTTGTCGAACCAAGAGTTGGTTGAGACATCGGGTGGTACACACACACTGCAACTTGAACACGCTGGTGCGTCATTCATTAAGCTTCATTTCAAGTTTGTTACTGTACCGAAAGGGAGCGTGTTACGTATTAAGTCAAACATTACTGGTGAGGTTGTGGAGTATCGTGAGAGCCAAATAGATTGGTTCGCTCAATCGATTTCCAGTGATTCTGTCGTTATTGAATCAACCTCCAATTCAAACGGGCAGCATGTTCAGTTTGAAATTAATTATTACATGGCTGGTAAAAGTGCAGACGAAGAGGCCTTAGCGACGCTATCGACCTGTGGTGTGAATGAACGCAAAGACGTTGCTTGCTGGGAAGACTCTCATCCAGGTAAAGTGGCTTGGACAACACCCGTTGCAAGGCTTTTAATTAATGGGCGTAGTTTGTGTACCGCGTGGCGCGTTGGGCCTAATAACCATATGTTCACCAATAACCATTGTGTCGCATCTGAGTCTGAATTGAGAAATACAGAGGTGTGGTTTAATTATCAGCGTCGCACTTGTGATGGATCTATGGCCACCATGGTAAAAGTGATGGGGAGCAAAATACTCAGCACCGATTATGATTTGGATTACACGCTTTTCACCGTTGATGATTTCGCCAAAATAGCGTCGTTTGGTTATCTAGGCCTAGATGCCCAAGAACCCATCTTTGGAGATGGTATATACATTCCTCAACACGGAGCAGGCAAACCGAAAGAACTGGCAATTGAAAGTGACCAAAATGGCTCCGGAATGTGTCAGATTGATGTAGCTTCAACTGGTGGTAGAGGTACCAATACTGACACTGGCTACTTCTGTGACACCATTGGTGGCTCATCCGGTTCACCCGTTTTACGCACCGACAATAACAAAGCGATTGCGCTGCATCATTTTGGAGGTTGTGAAAACCAAGGCGTGAAAATGAGTAAGATTTGGCCACTCGTGTCTTCATACTTTGGTGATACGTTGCCAGATGGCTCAGTCGGTGAGCCGAACAATGATATTCCTGAGGTCACTTTAGGAAGCGTGACTACCGATCTTGCCGCGACGTCCGGACAACAGAAACTGTTTGTGCTTAAAGCAGCAAATCGCACCACGGACGTGAATATCGTTATCAAGTCTGGAGTAGGGGATGCTGATCTCTACATTCGTTCTGGCGCGCAACCAACGAAAAGTACTTACGATTGCCGACCTTATCGCTCTGGCAACTTTGAAACTTGCGAGGTGCCTAGAGCTGATGAAGATCTCTACATCATGATCAATGCGTTCCGAAGTTTTTCTGGTGTATCTCTTTCTTTATCAAAACCTCAATCAGTATCTAAAAATGAAGTTAGGTAGATTGCTCCCGAAACGTGAGTCATGTGGTTTTGGTTCCTAGTTTATACAAAAGAGGTCAGATAATTACTTCTGACCTCTTTCTTTTTCACTAGGGTTGAAAATTATTTTGCTAGTTTAATCGTGTTCACATCAATAGCGGTATCTTCCCAGTCTTTGTCAACTTCCCCTTGAATTATGAGTTTTGTGTCGGGTGTTGCTTCAATACCGTTCCAATCACGTTGATCAATCTCAATAACCATCTCGCCGGTTAAGTCTTTAAATTGGTATTCTTCATCACCCAATGAAGAAACAATATGACCTGTTAATATTACTGGTGTGTCGTTTTCTGCTTCTAAAGCCATCTCAACAGTCTTTACTTTCACTGCACTTGGGCCGGTAAAACCACCTTTATCATTTTGAGTATTCTGATCTGCGAATGTACTTGTTGATGATAATATCAAGATGATTGCTAGTACGAGTTTTTTCATTGTATTTCCCCAGCTCATTTTGTCTTTTAGATACCGATAACACTATGTTATCGGTGATATATTAATTTAGTATAAAGGAGGTATATTATCAATTCTATTTACTGAACACTTATAGGTAAATACCACCCACGTACACGATATTCCTCATTAGAGTAATCCAGGATTGTAAAATTAATCTATTAATTAATCCATGCATATCTCTTTGTAAGTGGGTACCCCTCTCGTTAATTGGTTCTACATGTCCATTTAAACAGAATACTCAATAATTTAGTCTTTGTTAACTATAAGGCCTTTATATTAGTATGGCTAATTTATGGGATTCTTGTTCTTCCATATAAAAACCACAAATTGAAATATTCACAAAACCAATCATTGCTTCAACCAAGATCACAAATATTAATATGCAACCTATTGCGCTCTTGGTTTCTGGGTTATTTTCCTGCCGCCAATCAAAAAGGAAAAATAATAATGAAAAAAACAATAGCGTTAGTGTCTGTAACTGCCTGCCTAAGTCCGTTTGCTTATGCTGATAATAGTAACGTTATCACCGGTGAATCGCCTGAAGGTGTCTACGTTCAATACCAATCGATGAATCAAGTGACTGAATCGATGAAGCAAGATGGCTTTACGATGCATCGCTGTGGTATCAAGGCCCTTCGTAACAATGTCCAATCTAATCAGAGCTTTGAAGTTCCCCATAGCCAGATCCAGTGTGTTTACTCCAAGCCGGGAGTATCAACAAGTGATGAATCTGAGTTGATCTACTGGCACCTGAATGTGCTTTACAGCATGGAAAATGAACACTTTATTGCGGAGAGTGAGTTTACCGAGCGCTACACTAGCGAGATCTATACACATAGTCCTGAGTATCTTCTTGATATCGGTCCTCATTACTACCGTCAGCGTTCTGAAGTTGAAGCGTTGGGAATGAAGGTAGGTGAATGTAATCTACAAAAAATTTATTACTTCAGCGCTCCAACAGAAGAGTCATACTTATCCGATATTGCATCATGTCCAGTGTATAAAACAGATGGAGAACTGTCTGGGAATATTATAGTGGAAATTAATCACACACCCGCTAACTTTGGTTACAGTGAGCGACTTGTTAATTTCTACGGTATTCAATAGTTTTAATATTACTGCTTAAATTAATAATTTATTTAACATTTGTTCGCTCGCTGTAAATAATCGTTAACTAAAAAAGGGTTAGTATTAAATACCAACCCTTTTGACAAATTATTATATTTAAATTTTTACGTTACCTCTTTAGTTAGAGACATCGTAAACCACATCTCCACGTAATATGGTCATCAACACCTGCGTTTTGGCAATGCCTCTTGCTGATAAAGTGGTGATGTCACGGTCGAGAATGGCGAAGTCCGCTGACTTGCCTACCTCAATCGTTCCCGTTATATCGTCAATTCCTAGACTTTTAGCTGCGTTGAGCGTGTAAGCGTCGATGGCTGTGTAGATATCGGTTAGACCGGTTTTGCCCATGATCAAGCTATTAGCAATGCCCACCAGTGGGTTGATGTCGTGCACATTCCAATCACTGCTCAATGTGATATTGGCATCGGTTTTGAGTATTGCGTCGAGGTTCATCATGGCTTTTGCGCGTCTCGCACCTAAGAAGGCATTAGCCCATTCGTGATCGTGCTGTGCTACGTAGTCTGACCCGACCTGGAAGTCCGCCGAAACATCGAGTTGTTTAAAGCGTGGAACGTCCTCATCATTGATCAATTCAACGTGGGTTAGCGTGTATGGCTTTTGCGAACCTTGTTTACGTACGCTCTCGATGGCATCTAAAGACTCTCGAACCGCACCGTCACCAATGGCATGTATGTGGGCACTAAAGCCGATTTTTTCTAGGGCCGTTAACCACTGTTTCATCTGTGCTGGTGGAATGTAGTTCAAGCCATTAGGAAAGCTTGGTAAGTAAGTATCTAAGTAAGGAGCGAGCGTTTTTGCTGTGCCATTGATAAAGATGCCATCGCTGTACATTTTCACCTGATCGACCAGCAGTAGACGGTTTTTGTCATCGGAATACATCTTCTCAAACACTTCTAATTGAGAGGGCATTGCCATTGATGGGTAAACCCAAGGGCGTAATGACACGCGAGCAGTCAAATCCTGGTTTTGCTCCGCTTCGAGCCAAACATCATACCAACCGCGTTTCCAGTACAGTCGACCGTCACCTATGGTGGTGATACCGTGTGCTGCTGCTTCTTCAAGTCCGTACACTAAGCCTTGGTAGCTTTGCTCAAACAGTTCGCTTTGGCTGTTCCACGCCATCTCCATAATTTGGTCGCCAGCATTATCCAATAAGATGCCATTGAGCTTGCCGCTGTCTTGGTCTTTTAAATAGGCGCCGCCTTGTGGATCTGACGATTGCGGACTAATTCGGGCGATTTTTAGTGCTTTTGAGTTAACCCACATTGAGTGTGAAGTCTGCTCCATGATCACGACAGGTCGGTCGGGAAAGACACTATCGATGATCTCAAGTGGTGTGTATTCCGAATCGCTGTCGAGTGTAGACTCCAGAGAAAAGCCATAACCCATCAGCCAACCTCGACCATTGGTTTCGGCATTGATTTTACACGCTTCTAAGTAAGGGATTTGCTCTTCGAGTGTGGCTTCCGAATCCAGTTCGCAATTACCACCCAGCTCCGAGGCGGCTTCAAAAACATGGTTATGATTGTCAATGAAGCCCGGTAGTACAAAGGCATTTTCCAAGTCTATGACATCGGTATTCAGCCCTTTAAAAGTCTGCGCCTGTTCGTGGTCACCAATGAATATGATCTTGCCGTTATGGGTAACGATCGAGTCTGACTGTCGATGCCCGTATATATCGGCATTAGTGAAGATTTGGTCAGCCGCTTGGTCTTGATTGGCTGCGTTGGCTTGTGCAAGAGCCGGTGATACAGCACTTAGACTTGCGATTAAGATGGCCAATGCAGTGTGTGGCAGGGTGAGCTTGTTGTTCATTATTGTGTCTTCCATGTTCCACTGTGTAATAAGTATAGAAAGCGGGTGGTCAGTGTGAAACTCTACATGAATGACAAATAAAAACGGTATTTAATCAACAAGCTGTCGTTTGAATGAGCCTTTAATTACGACTCTTGCCTCAGGCTTTTACGCAGATCTTTTTTGTATTCGTCATAAGAGTTGTAGCCATAGAGTTTCCACGTGTGATCACCTTTAATATTTTGGCTGTAGGTGATTTCTCCGATCCACTGCTGACGTGTTGCATGAATCATATCGCGTATTTTTAATAATAAAGTGTCCATAGTTGCTCTCCTGATTAAGTTCACCTGCAGTATATTTAGCGGAGAAAGTCGGAAGAGTACCGTTAGCGCAATGTCCAATACTTTTCAGTCAAAGTGCTTATTTGAGTGGTTTGATGGGTATACTTTCAGTATTAAAGGGTCATTGAGTGTCGTAATGAAAGGTTACTTAGAAAAGGTGCCGCAGCGGATTGGTGCGTCATGGCGGTATAAGAAAATAGTAGAAGGCTGTAAGAGCTATGGTTGGCACCGACATGAAGAGTATGAGATAGCGATTCATCGTTACTTCTCGGGGCACAGTTTTATTGGGCACCACCAAAGCGATGTGTTTCATAACCATATGATTTTGGTTGGTCCAGACTTGCCTCATGCCATTTATTCGGATGAGAGCACTGATGACTCACGTGTTTGCGAAACCCATGTGATTTGGTTTCGCAAAGACTGGATAGAGCAATTAATCGCGTGCTGCCGCGAGCTCGAACCGTTACGTGCATTGTTGGAAGATTCAAAGAAAGGATTGCAGTTTTCTCCTAGTACCGCTGAGAGGGCAACACAACTGCTAGATAAGGTGATGGTTCAGCCTCCTCATCAACAGCTACTGACTCTATTCTCTCTGTTTGCTCTGCTGATTGATGACCAAGAAGTCGTGCAGTTAATTAACCCAACTTTTAACTCGGTTGAAGAAGACGAAGTCAGCGACAAACTAGATAAGGTCGAAGCCTTTCTGATGAATCATTTTATCCACGATATTTCAGTAAATGACTTAGCTAGCCATTTGTATGTTAGTGAAAGTAGCGTCAGGCGCCTGTTTCAAAAGCACTACAACGAGAGCTTCAGTCAGCGGTTGAAGAAAATTAGATTAAATGTGGCGTGTGATTTACTGCTAAATACACCTCTGCCTGTGAATCTGATTATGGAAAAAGTCGGTTATGACAACCAAGCTAACTTCAATCGCCAGTTCAAATCTTATAAGCAGGTGACTCCTACTCAATATCGAGAGTCAATGAAGCGACTTTGATTTATTCACCAACGAAACGATTTCCATAAACGTCTGAATAATTTAATGTTATATGAACCATGCTAATGGGGTTCACGTATTAACAAGGACGTAAGTTAAGACTCAAATGACTTACTCGTATTACGATTAAAACAAGTCGAGGTTAGGATGAAGAAAATACTTTTGCTGCTGAGTGTGATTTTATTGGGCGGATGCGTTGGCATGCCAGAAACCGTCAAGCCAGTTCAGCAGTTTGAATTGGATCGATATTTAGGGAAATGGTACGAAGTGGCTCGCTTAGACCACTCGTTTGAACGCGGCTTAAATAATGTGAGCGCTGAATACAGCCTACGCGACGATGGCGGCGTGAAAGTGATTAACCGCGGCTATTCGGCTGAAGAGGGCGAATGGAATGAGGCTGAAGGCAAAGCGTACTTTGTTGAAGGTAGCGACCAAGGTTACTTAAAAGTGTCGTTCTTCGGTCCGTTTTATGGTGCCTATGTGGTGTTTGAATTGGAAGAGGAAGGATACCAATACGCGTTCGTTTCTGGGCCAGACACTGATTACTTATGGCTACTAGCAAGAACTCCTGAAGTCGCACCAGAAGTGATGGAGAAGTTTAAAGCGATGTCGAAAGATCGTGGGTTCAATACCGATGAGCTGATCGTTGTGGAACATACCCAATAAACCGATCGCTGTTATTGGTGAGAGTGATTGATAAGGCACAGAGGATGAATTTCTCTGTGCCTTTTTAATTATCTGAGAGTTAGTCTTGCTTACGCACTTGCAATACGCTCAGTACTGATAGTGAAAGGAAGAACGCTGGGTCGCTCCAACCAAAGCCAACAAAGATACCCGTAAAAGCAGCATACAGTGTGATGATCGCACCCAGCATATTGGTGACAACCAAACCTTGGATGAGCTTTTTAGCGCTGACTCCTGCTTCAATATCTCGCAGTAACCATGTTATCGCTGCAATACCGCCAAGGAAGATACTGGTGTGTTGAGAGAGAAAATACGCGTACTTATCATTAATTTCCACACCGTACATGGGCCACATGACTGTTGGTAGGAAAAACAACGCGAAGGCAAACCCTGCGTAAATGATGCCGTGTAGGCTTAAAAACGTTTTATTGTTCATTTGTTATCTCTCTATCTCGTGCCTTTCGCCAATTCTTTATTCATTTCATTAGCCGTTGATTGGGCCTTTGTTAATGGTAGTTAATGGCTGGTTTACGTCAAAAATCACGCCGCGAACTTCATCTACGCCCATCTCTCTCAAGCGAGCAGCATGCATGGTCAAGTAAGCCTCAGCGCTGAGTTGATCTTCAAAAAGGTAGACACCACCGCCTAGTTTTTCGGCTTGGTTTTCTGTCCAGATTTTCCAGATCATGCCCGGTTCGTTGTTGATGGACTTAGCTAGGTCTACGAGTGCGTTCGACATCTCCTCACCGAAAGGGCCGTTAAATTCAAAATCAACTTGTAGTAGTTTCATGGTGTTTCTCCGTTTAACAAATTTCGTTTAACAAAATCCGCTATAAAAAATAGGTGTTTAAGACAAACAAGCCATTCTCGTTTGTTGTTGAGATTTATATTACCTGTAAAAAACAGACAGAAAAGTTCATAATGTTGCCATTAACTGTCAGGATTTTAGACCGATGAGATTGAAGACCACCCTCGACCAATGGCAAACACTCTATGAGATAGACCGCGCTGGCAGCATTCAGGCGGCGGCACTGCAATTGAATAAGAGTCACACCACGTTGATTTATGCGTTGAGAAAACTGGAAGATCAATTGGGCGTGTCTTTGGTTCAAGTTGAAGGACGCAGGGCGGTATTGTCGGAAGACGGCAAAGCCTTATTGCGTAGGGCGAGCAGCATGCTAGAGCAAGCGCGAGAATTGGAGCTGATCAGTGAGCAGTTGGCAAAGGGAGTCGAATCTGAAATCGTGGTTGCGGTTGATCATTTGTGCTGCCTTGAGCGTCTTTATAAGCCGATGGCTGCGTTTATGACAGAGAACAACAGTACGTCGATACAAGTGGTTGAAACGTCACTGTCGAAGACCACCGAAATGGTCACTCAAGAACGAGCCGATGTTGCCATTATTAACCTACCCATAACCAATTACTCGGCTGAAGCCTTTGGCTTTACAAAGATGGAGCCTGTTGTCGCAAGTTCGCACCCTTTGGCTAACATGTCATCCATATCGCTCAACCAGTTGTCGTCGCTGCCACAAATAGTGGTGCGAGATTTAGGCTCGGTTGAAAAGTTGGGAGAGAAAAAGGATGTGGGTTGGTTGAAGTCGAGCCAGCGTATTACGGTCGATAATTTCGACCATGCCTTTGGAGCGGTAGAGCAGGGTGTGGGGTATTGCAGGTTGCCTAAACATATTGTTGATAGCCGAGGAAGTGACAAGCTCACCGTGTTAAATGTGGAAAATGGCAGTGGCTATCACGTGCCGCTGCATCTGACTTTGCCGAAAGGTGCGAAGACTGGCCCAGCCGCAAAACGTTTCTATGAACTGCTTCTTGAGTCAGCCCAGAATGCGGACTCAGTGTTATGAGAAACTTAGTTATGATCTATGAACTATGAACTATGAGCTATTAACGAGGCTGATTGCCATTCAAGAATAGCGCGACACATTCACGAGTGTAGTGAAGCCTTTCTTCTTCGGACTCTCCGCTATCGTGACCGAAGAATGACCAATATGCCGATTTGCCATGAAACATCAGCAGCAGTTGGCGCGCCGCTATGATTGGCGAGCTTGTAGAAGAGAGCGTTAAGTCGCCAGATTCTATTTTAGTCTGCAAGTAATCGGCGAGTAGTTTTGTGGTCTTTTGTGGCCCCGTTTCTAAATAAATAGAGGCAATTTCTGGATGCGTGTTGGATTGACTCACCGCGTTCTGAAAGGTTTGTCGTGACTGCTCATCAAGCAGCAAATCCTGAAACTTCACACCAAATTTCACCAACTCATCACCCACCGTCGCGTTCATATCAAAGGCAGCAGGGCTCAGTTCGCGCTCTGCACACTTGGTTTGCATGCAGGTTTCGAAAAGTTCGTCTTTGTTTTTAAAGTGAGAGTAGACCGTTTGCTTGGAAACGTTCGCCGCTTTGGCTATCTGATCCATATTGATCTTGAAGCCATGCTCAGAGAAAAGTTGGCTTGCTGCGGTTAAGATCTGCGATCTCTTCTGTTCACTCTTGATGATTTTAGTCACGTGTTGTTTCTCGTTACTTGCTTGGTACTTAGTGTTGCTCAGCTTTATGCACTTGGTTTTGCGCTAAGCATTATGCTTTTTGTGATGGTTTTATCAATCATTAACGATGAAACTTATTTTTAACATAATCAAACTAGACAGTCTAGTTTGGTTTGGTTAGTCTAAAAAAAGAACATAATTGAGTACCGCATAGGAACAGTAAGTATGTATAAATTGATGAAGGGAAGTGCGGTGGCGTTGTCTCTATCGGCTTTTCTTGTTGGATGTGGCGAAAAGGAACAAGCCCAAGATTCGGTTGATTCAACCAATCAAACGGCTTCGAGCGTCCAAACTATTTTAACTGTAGAAACGATGGCCTTAGCGCTGTCTTCCTCTTATGCCGTGCAGCGTGAATATGTTGGTGTGGTTAAGGCGGGTCAGCAAGCCAACTTAGGTTTCGAACTGGCGGGTAAAGTGAATGAGATTCTCGTTGATGTAGGTGACACAGTAACCGAAGGTCAGCCCCTGATTCGATTAGACACTCAACTGTTGCAGACTGAATCGAGCCAATTAAAAGCACAAGCCGAAGAAGTGAAAGCTCAACTGAGTCTTGTGGCGGCGAACTTAAAGCGTCAGCGCTCATTGAAAGCGAAAGGCTTCAGTGCCGAAGCTGAAATTGATTCGTTAACCAGTGAACAGCGCGTGTTGCAGGCGAACTTACTGCGTATTGATGCCTCCGTAAAAGGCAACGATCTCAAACTGGTTAAATCGACGATTCTTGCGCCGTATTCGGGCACCATCGCAACGCGTTTTGTGTCGCTAGGTGATGTGGTCAATGTTGGCAATCCAACTCTTACCTTACTTGCATCGGAAGGCAAAGAAGCCTTTATCGGCATTCCTGCTCATCAGATGACAAAGGTAACCTCACTCTCTTCGCCAAGTATTCGTGTTGGGCGAGATGATTATGCAGTGACGCTGCTGAATCCGGGTGCCATGGTCGACACGCAATCTCGCAGTGTTGGCTTACGTTATCTTTTCCCTGAGCAAGCGACTGTTTTAGAAGGTCAACTTGCTTACCTTAAGTTTGACGAGCAAATCGACGACCAAGGTTATTGGGTGCCATTAACGGGTTTGATTGATGGTCTGCGCGGTGTGTGGAACATCTTTGTGGTAGGAGAAGACAATAAGGTCGAGCGCCGCAGTGTTCAGGTATTATTTGCCAACAATCAACAAGCGTACGTGAGTGGTGCAATTGAGGATGGTGAACAGGTGATTGCGAGTGGTTTACATCGCTTGGTTCCCGGTCAAACCGTGAAGCCAGCCAGCGTTACTGCTGAATAGGAAATAGTATGAAAATCATAGAGACTATTTCCAATACTCGACTGCTCATCTTGATGACAGCGCTACTGATGGTGAGTGGTATTTCTGCGTTTATGACGCTACCCCGCGCAGAAGACCCAGTGATCATCAACCGTTATGCAAATATCACAACCAGCTTTCCCGGTGCCAGTGCCGAGCGAGTTGAAACCTTAGTTACAGAGGTGATTGAGAACAAGCTGCGTGAGCTGAGTGAAGTTAAACTGGTGAGCTCAACTTCAAGGCCGAGTGTGTCGATTGTTACGCTAGAACTTAATGATACTATCACCGAGCCTGAACCGGTTTGGTCGCAAGCGCGTGACAAACTGTCTGACATCGAATCCATTTTACCTGCGGGTGCGCATTCTCCCGATCTCGACAGTGACCATACCTACGCTTTCACCACCATTGCATCTCTGACTTGGTCGGGTGCAGGCGAGCCAGACCGATTGACCTTCGGGCGTTATGCTAAAGAACTGGCTAAGCGATTACGAACACTATCGGGGACCGAATTCGTTGATGAATACGGGATGCCACAAGAAGAAATCCAGATAAGTCTACGAACAGCTGATGCCGCAGCACTTGGGCGTTCGAGTGCCAATATCGCTGAGTCGCTAGAAGGGGCGGATGCAAAGAACTCGGCGGGCGAATTGGTCAGTGCTTATTCTCGTTTTGGTTTAGAGATTGAATCGGAACTTGACTCCATTGAACGTATTAAGCAAGTCCCAATCGCGACCGACAGCAATGGTCACATCATCCGCATGGAAGACATTGCATCGGTGAGGCGTGGCGAGAAAACTCCCCAAGATCAGATTGCCATTATTGATGGTGAGCCGGGAGTGATTGTCGCAGCAAGAATGCATCCTGATCTTCGAGTCGATAACTGGACGTCGCGAGCAAATGCTCTGATTGAGAAGTTTCAACAAGAGCTGCCAAGCAATATCGATGTCACCGTGTTGTTCAATCAGCAAGGCTATACCGAAACTCGTTTAGATGATTTAGGCAAAAGCTTGATGATTGGTTTTGGCTTGATCTTAATTGTGCTGTTTGTGACTTTAGGTGTGCGCGCTGCAATATTGGTGGCGATTTCTCTGCCACTCACTTCACTACTTACGCTATCGATCATGAAAATGACCGGTGTACCAATCAACCAGATGTCGGTGACGGGCTTAATAGTCGCGCTCGGGATCATGGTGGATAACGCGGTGGTAATGGTTGATACCATTCAGGCGTATCGTTTGAAAGGGCAGCACAGAGCGGAAGCGACCATGAATGCCTTGAAGCACTTGTGGGTGCCTTTGCTGGGCTCAACATTAACCACCGTATTGGCGTTTGCGCCGATCATTCTGATGCCGGGTGCATCGGGTGAGTTTGTCGGTGGTATCGCGATTACTGTGTCTTTCTCACTGATCGGTTCTTATGTGATTTCGCATACCTTGATTGCAGGTTTAGCGACCAAGTTACTGCCGAAACAACTCAGTGATGTCGATAAGAAAGGGCAACATCACTGGTATATGACAGGCTTAAGAATTCCTGCATTAACACGTTGGTTCTCATCTTCTGTTCGCTTTGGTGTCACACATCCAATCATCACTATTGCGTTGGTATTGTTGGTGCCGTTTACTGGCTACTGGAGCATGTCTCAACTGACTGAGCAATTCTTCCCGCCATCAGACCGAGATATGTTTGAGATTCAAGTTTACATGCCACCGCAAGCGAGCATTTATGCGACCAAAAATACCTCTGAAAAAATCGATGACATCATTCATCGTTACCCTGAAGTGGAGCGCATTGATTGGCTAGTGGGCGCTAATTTCCCATCTTTCTATTACAACTTGCAGGCAAGGCAAAACAACGCGCCTTACTTCTCGCAAGCCATGGTGAAAACAGATAACTTTGACCAAGCCAATGCGCTGATTCCAGAACTGCAAAAGGTGTTGGATGAAGAGGTACCGGAAGCACAAATCTTGGTACGAAAGCTTAACCAAGGGCCTCCATTTACCGCGCCAGTTGAGCTGCGTGTTTATGGTGAAAACCTCGATACGTTAAAAGCGATTGGTGAAGATGTACGCTTGATTCTGGCAGGTGTGCCTCATGTCACTCACACGCGAGAAACATTGCAACCGGGTACGCCTAAGGTGTGGTTGAAGGTCGATGAAGGTACGGCAAAACTTAACGGTATTTCGCTGAACCAGTTTGCGGGCATGTTGCAAACCACGCTGACTGGTCGTGAAAGTGGATCTGTAATTGAGGGTAGTGAATCGGTGCCGATTCGTGTTCGCGTCGCGGATGATGCGCGTGAAAACTTGGCGCATTTAAGCAATATTCGATTGCCAATCAGTTCTGAGGTGTACTCGACAGGTATTAACGTATCGACACTCGCCGAACTTGAATTAACCACAAGTCGTGGTGCGATTACTCGTCGTAACGGGCAGCGTGTGAATACCATCGAGGGCTATATTGAAGCGGGTGTCTTGCCTCAAACCGTGCTTAATGAGTTCCAAAAACGTTTAGAAAGCTATCAGATGCCATCGGGTTACACGATTGGCTTTGGTGGCGAATCAGCGGAACGAGACAATTCAGTCAATAGCCTGATCTCGAATGTCGCCGTTGTGGTGGTATTGATGGTGTTGGTGGTGGTTATGTCGTTCAACTCGTTCCGAATGAGTAGCATCATCTTCATGGTAGCAGGACTGGCTGGTGGTCTAGGGTTGCTGTCGGTATGGATCTTCGGTTATCCATTTGGCTTTACGGTGATCATTGCGATGCTCGGGATAGCGGGTTTGGCTATCAACGCGGCTATCGTGATTCTGACCGAATTGAAGCTAGACACGGAAGCTTCTTCTGGGAATGTCGATGCAGTTGTTGAGGCGGTGATGTCGTGTACGCGTCATATCAGTTCGACCACAATTACAACTGTTGGTGGCTTCATGCCATTGATCATTGCTGGTGGTGGTTTCTGGCCTCCGTTCGCGGTTGCGATTGTTGGCGGAACGGTATTAACCACGCTGATTTCTTTCTACTTTGTGCCTGTGGTTTATCACTTAATGACTAAAAACCAGCACAAGAAAGTCGTCACAGCAACAGCATAATATCTCTATTAATGACTATTACTCCTCTCCTTGGAGGGGAGTAATACCCGCTTAAAACACTTTAAAATACTCGTTAAATCGGCTTTCTAGATCGATCTTGGCCATTACTTGTTACTACATCACTGGCATTCTTATCGATAAAAAGCAGTGTGCCATTCGAATACCTAATGGGTTGCCGGTCAAAGCAATATCTTTTCTAAATACCTTTAAAATTACAGGTGAATTCATAAATTTGATGTTCATCACGCTTTATTTAATTCGCTCTTTCTAATGTAATCAATCATTGTTGTTTCTACTGCGTGTTTACTTTTCTCACTCCCGTTTCTCTTTAATCCTTTTCCGCACATGGCTTGACTCGTGTGGCACGTTCATGTTGTGCGTCTGAATTGCATCAATTTCCCACATCTTACTTTCATAATTGGAAGGTTAGTTTCCAAGTTTGTTTGGTGAGCTTTCAATTTCAACTCCTCATAATGCGCCAAATGTAACAATGTATTTCAAAGTGTAACAATTAAGTCATATTTTTTGTGTGGTTTTAACCGTGCGGCAATGTTTCGGCTGCGCAGCACTGTCGTTTTAACTTGGCAGTTCAACTGTTCAACTGTTCAACGGTCGACTGTTTAACTGTCCACTGTTCAAGATAGTGGCTAATTCCGTTTCACTCTGAGATACGTCGTTTCACATGCTCAACACATAAATATTCTAATGACCATGACAACCAGTACTCGGGCGTTCGTTCTGAGGCTGGATAACCATCGAGAAAGTTAATGGAAGCTTCAAGATATAAACGCATTTTATCGAGAGCAAATCTGTCGAGGATTGGTTTGGTGGGAACCGTCCTGATGCTCGAAGGATGTAACTCCGCATTGCTCGACCCAAAAGGTAGCGTTGGCGTTCAGGAAAAAGAGCTGATTATCACGGCTCTTTTGCTGATGCTGATTGTTGTCATCCCTGTGATTCTGATGACCATCTACTTTGCTTACCGATACCGCGAAAGTAATACCACAGAAGAGTATGCACCTGATTGGGCGCATTCAACCAAGATCGAAGTGGTGGTATGGACGATTCCAATCATCATCATCGCGATTCTTGCCACCATCACTTGGCGAACAACACACGAGCTGGAGCCTTCAAAGCCTCTGGAAAGTGAAGTGCAGCCTATGGTGATTGAAGTCGTCTCTCTGGACTGGAAGTGGCTGTTCATCTATCCGGAGCAAAACATTGCGACGGTTAACTATGTTGCGTTCCCGAAAGATGTACCGGTGACGTTTAAGCTAACCTCAGACAACATCATGAACGCGTTCTTTATCCCGCGTCTTGGTTCGCAGATCTACGCGATGCCGGGAATGGTGACTAAGTTGAATTTGATTGCAAACCATGAAGGTGACTTTAAAGGTTTTGCATCAAACTACAGTGGCAAAGGGTTCTCACAGATGAAATTCACCGCATCGGCTATGCCTGATCAAGTGGCATTTTTAAACTGGGTGGAAAAAGTGAAAGCAAGTCCTGATCGTATTGAAGATTGGGAGCAGTTCCGTTCATTGGCTGCGCCGAGTGTGGCTGAACCTGTGACTTTGTTCTCCAGTATCCCACCATTTTTATTCACTGATGTCGTGACCCAGCACCCTGGTTCAATGAACTGTTTGCCGGAAACCCAAGGATAATCGTCATGTTTGGAAGATTAACTCTAGACTCAATTCCCTACCACGAACCCATTATTTTGGTCACGTTAACCATGATCGCTCTAGTGGGCAGCTTAGTGGTGTACGCGGTAACCAAAGCCGGTAAGTGGCAATACCTTTGGAATGAATGGTTTACGTCTGTAGACCACAAAAAATTGGGCTTCATGTACATTGCTGTAGCGATGGTGATGTTAGTTCGTGGCTTTGCCGATGCGGTCATGATGCGTAGCCAGCAATTGCTTTCTGCAGCCGGTGAGACGGGCTATTTACCGCCACATCACTACGATCAGATCTTCACGGCTCACGGCGTGATCATGATTTTCTTCGTCGCGATGCCTTTGGTTATTGGCTTGATGAACATCATCGTGCCGCTACAAATTGGTGCTCGTGATGTTGCATTCCCTTATCTGAATAACCTGAGCTTCTGGCTGTTTGTGGTGGGTATCATCCTAACCAACATGTCGTTGGGCTTAGGTGAGTTTGGCCGTACGGGTTGGTTGGCGTATCCACCGCTTTCCGGCATTGAGGCAAGCCCTGGAGTGGGGGTCGACTATTGGATATGGGCACTGCAAATATCCGGTGTGGGTACCACGTTAACGGGTGTGAACTTCTTCGCGACCATTTTGCGCATGCGTACTCCGTCTATGCCAATGATGAAGATGCCAGTATTCACGTGGGCATCGCTGTGTGCCAACATCCTGCTCATTATCTCTTTCCCTATCCTAACGGTGACCATCGCGCTACTGACTTTGGATAGATACATCGGCACGCACTTCTTCACCAACGACCTTGGTGGCAACGTGATGATGTATGTGAATCTGATTTGGGCATGGGGACACCCTGAAGTGTACATCCTAATCTTGCCTATCTTCGGTGTGTTCTCTGAAGTGACGGCAACCTTCTCACGTAAAAAACTGTTTGGTTATACCTCGCTGGTATGGGCGACGGTCGCTATCACCATCCTTGCGTTTGTGGTTTGGCTGCATCACTTCTTTACTATGGGTTCAGGCGCAAATGTGAATGCCTTCTTCGGCATCGCAACCATGATTATCTCTATCCCAACCGGGGTTAAGATCTTCAACTGGCTGTTCACCATGTACAAAGGTCGCATCCGTTTCACAACACCTATGCTGTGGACAGTTGGCTTCCTTATCACCTTTACTGTTGGTGGTATGACAGGCGTGTTGATGGCGGTACCGGGTGCAGACTTCATACTGCATAACTCAGTATTCCTGATTGCTCACTTCCACAACGTAATCATTGGTGGTGTTGTGTTCGGTTGTTTTGCTGCGATTGGTTACTGGTTCCCGAAAGCGACCGGTTTCACTCTGAACGAGCTTTGGGGTAAACGCGCATTCTACTGCTGGATCATCGGTTTCTTGATGGCGTTCTTGCCGCTTTACGCTCTGGGCTTTATGGGCATGACGCGTCGTTTGAGCCAAGACATCAACCCTGAATTCTTCCCACTACTGGCGGTTGCGGCTGCAGGTACGGGCGTGATTGCGATGGGTGTTGTTTGTCAGTTCGTTCAGATTTACGTGAGTGTTCGTGACCGCGACCAAAACCGAGATCTAACCGGTGACCCATGGGGTGGACGTACATTCGAATGGGCAACGTCTTCACCACCGCCGTTCTACAACTTTGCAAAACTGCCTAAGGGCGATGAATTAGATGCGTTCTGGTACCAAAAGCAAAGTGGCGAGTTTGACCCAACTCAGGAAGAAGAATACGAACGTATTCATATGCCAAAGAACACACCAACAGGTATTTATGTGTCTGCATGGGCGTTGGCATTTGGCTTCGCAATGATCTGGTACATCTGGTGGTTAGCAGCTGCAAGCCTAGTGGGCATCGTGGTGACGTGTATTCAACACAGCTACAACGACGATGTGGACTACTACGTGGAAGTTGAAGAGATCAAAGCGATTGAAGCGGCTCGACGTGCACAGCTTGAAGAAGCGAAGAAACAGTCAGTGAAAAGCGACAATTCTAGTCGTGGTAACAGCGCTGACGGTGACAGTGATAACAACGAAAATAAAGATGATTTGGAGACGACGTATGCAAGCTAATACTCCGTCACACACTTATGATCTTGCACACTCGCATGATCATCACCACGAAGCCGCGGGCAACAAGTTGTTTGGCTTCTGGGTTTACTTGATGAGTGACTGTGTCCTGTTTGCCACGCTTTTCGCGACTTATGCCGTGCTTGAGAGTGGCTCAATCGCTGGGCCGACAGGTAAAGACATCTTTGAACTGCCGTTCGTGTTTGTCGAAACCATGATGCTGCTGTTCAGTAGTATCACCTTCGGCTTTGGCATGATTGCGATGAAGCGCAAAGACGTTCTAGGACTCAAGCGATGGATCAAAGTTACTTTCGTATTGGGCTTAGCCTTTATCTGTATGGAAGTGTATGAGTTCCACCACTTGATTGCAGAAGGCTATGGTCCTCAAGAGAGTGCGTTCCTTTCTGCGTTCTTTACCTTGGTTGGTACACACGGTTTGCACGTAACGTTCGGTCTTATCTGGATGGCGGTGGCGTATCACCAGCTTTCAACCAAAGGCTTGAACGACAACATATCGATGCGTTTCCAGTGCTTGAGCTTGTTCTGGCACTTCCTTGATATCGTTTGGATTTGTGTATTTACCATCGTGTACTTAATGGGGGTGATGTAATGGAACAGCATCTAGATAGCGGTGCAACGGATTACGTGAAAGGCTTTATTGCGTCACTGATTCTGACCATTATTCCGTTCTACATTGTGTGGGAACATGCGCTGCCAAGCACTGAAACTTACGTGATCTTGTTCGGTTGCGCGCTGGTGCAAATCTTTGTGCATTTTAAGTACTTCTTGCACATGGAAGCGAAATCTTCCGATGGGCGCTGGAACTTGGTATCACTGATGTTTACCGCCATTGTTGTATTGATCCTTATCGCTGGCTCGGTGTGGATCATCTACAACATGAACGTCAACATGAAGTTGTAGGCTCGGGTATGCTGAAAAGTTATTTGTCTATTACCAAACCGGGCATCATTTTCGGCAACCTGATTTCTGTTGCGGCGGGGTTCTTCCTCGCCGCAAAAACAGAACCAGCCAGTGCGATGTTGTTACTGACGACGTTAGCGGGTGTAGGGCTTGTGATTGCATCAGGTTGTGTGGTGAATAACATCTTTGACCGAGATATCGACCAGAAAATGAAACGTACCCAGAACCGCGAATTGGTTCAGGGCAACATCAACATAGACGTCGCATTTATTTATGCGTTAGTCATGTTGTTGGCTGGCACGGCGTTGCTGTTTCAATTCGTTAATCCGATGTCTGCGGTGGTGGTGTTGCTTGGCTATGTGTTTTACGTCTTTTTCTACACCATGTGGTACAAGCGTAATTCGGTTTACGGCACCTTAGTTGGCAGTATCTCTGGCGCAGTTCCGCCATTAGTTGGTTACCTTGGTGTGACGAATTACTTGAGCTTAGAAGCCGTTCTGCTGTTCATCATGTTCTGCTTATGGCAGATGCCACACTCGTATGCGATTGCGATGTTCCGCATTCAAGACTACCGCGATGCAGGTATACCTGTGTTACCGGTGAAAGAGGGCGTCGACAAAGCACATCAGCACATGAAAGCGTATGTAGTAGCGTTTGGCGCAGTTGCTCTGGCGTTGTTCTTACTCGGAGAGGCGGGTTATGAATACCTAGCGGTGTCGGCGGCCGTTTGCTTTATGTGGACCAAAGTGACATTCCGCAAGGTCGATTGCCTCAACTACATTCAGTGGTCAAAGACCGTTTTCAAGGTCTCTCTGCTGGTGGTGATGGGCATCAGTGGCGTACTAGGGCTCGAACTGATTCCGCTGCCTACGCTTTTTTGATTTAAGTTTGTCGTTGAACCCTCAATGTTCTGAAGTCCGAGGGTTTGACGACTTTTTATCTGTCCCGCTTTAAGCTATTACCCTTCAAAAATATCACTAAGCCAATCTTCAAGCTGCTCTCGTTTGTCTTGAGGGCCATTGATTACCACTAATCCATTCAGTGTCGCTTGATCCCAAGAGATCGTTCCGTTCGCTAATGCATCGAACACGTCGAGCTCTGTAATAAGCAATAAATCGTTCTCTGTCGGCAAAGTGTCTCTTCCTGAAATGTTCACGCCTTTTTCAATGCTGATTTGGCTGTAGTGACCTTTAATCGCTTCAAATAAGTTGAATTCAATCTTACTCAGATGCGCCTTTGCGAGTGCTGACTTTATCGAAAACAGTTTGAAATGATCCGGTTTATCTAGGTTTCCGAACTCGTCATCTTGCCTTGCTGTGATGACATTGCCAAATACCTCCAGTGAACCGGGCTCTGTCACTAAACTAAATCCGGTTTCTTGGTGTAATCCGCAAGCTAATACCAGAGAAGAACTGAGTGAAAGCAAAAGAACAAAACGTTTTAGCATGTGTGAACCTTAAAAGAAGCAGGGCAGTTTCCTTACTCCAACAATAGACCTAGATCGTTGAGTTAAGGTTGCGAACTGTACCAATAAATAAACGATAAAGGGACCACAATGGGTCCCTAAGTTATCGACTCGCCATCCTTAGCAGCCTTTGATTATTAGCGAACGATGAGCTTGATCTCTTCTGGAGTCATTGGCTTATCGAAGTAGCTCATGAATTGACCGAAGCCTTTGATGTCGCCATTCGAGAACTTGAATGCACCAGACTGTAGGTTAGTACCAATCACTTGTTGAGCGTTTGGACCCGCAATCAATATTTGGTTCAGTACGGCACGAGTAGTGTCGATTTGAACGTCTGCACCTTTCACTGCTTCTTCGTGTAACTGAGCAATACCGTTACGGATTTCGATAGTGAATGCTTCGTTCGTATCAGAGAAGTTGTACGTTAGCATCATGTTTACGTCTAACGAGTTTTCTGCGATAAGCGTTGAGGTCATCATGTCGAAGATCTGCTTGCTTGGTAGCGCAGTAAGAACGTCAACAGAAGCGAAGTTGATCATATTAGAGAAGTCACGCTTGTTCTCAAGTTCAGCAGCAGCGTTAAGTGCCCAGTTACGCCAGTTGATGTTCACTTGGTCAGCAGCCCATGCTTTGTAAGCTTGTGCTTTCATTTCGCGAGCTTCCATATCTTGCTTGTTTACCGTGATCGGGTAAGAAAGAATTTCTGCTGCAAATGTGTAATTTTCTGCCTTAATTGCTGCTTGTGCAGTCGTAAGGATGTTGTCACGACCGCCCATGACCTCTACGAAGGCTTTAGCGCGTTGCTCGTAAGCCATTGGCTCTAGCTGCCATGGGTCACCTTCGAAGAAACCGTTGTAACCTACGTAAATCTGACGCACGGCGTGTGCAACAGTGCCGTAGTGCTCACCTAACCACGGGTGTTCTGCAAGGTGCTTCGGAAGTTTAACGACCTCAACTAGCTCATCTGGCGTCATACCTTTGTTCATGTAACGGATAGTTTGGTCATGCGTGTATTGAATCGCATCACGGTAAGCCGTTAATACGTCAGATACCGCTTCTTTGCCTTCAACAGGACGACCGTGAGAGTTAATCATGATCTCAGTGTCGAACTTACGCATTACGTCGATGCCCTTGAACCACATTGATGGGTCACGGAATTTAGTACCACGGATGGTGTGAAGGTTAGGGAAGTTCTCTCCTTGAAGTACTTCAGCCGCGTGCAGGATTTTTTGCTCTGGGAAGTAAACCACTAGCTCATCTTTGGTTTCAGATGGCACGTTCTCGATGTGCATTTTCACGCCAGCAATTTCGATTTCGATGTGGCTTTGGCTTGGTACAAGCAGGTTTGGTTCAATGAACGAGATAGCACCTTGCATGAAGCGTGGACCAAGGCCATCGTTTACTGTGCCGTGCTCGCCTTCTTCTACGTGCTTAGCGCCTGTGTAAGAAGTACGGTGACCAAATAGAGTACCTAGGTTTGAAGACCAGTTAGCCACTGCCGCGGTTAGGCCTTCTTCTGCGATGATTTTCACTTCACCTGATGCCACTTCTTCATCCGTTACCCATGCACGCACACCTGAGATGTGGTCGATGTGGTTGTGAGAGTAGATGATGGCTTTAACTGGCTTGTCTGTGATTTGACGAAACTGCTCTTTAACCGATTGAGCCATTTCTACCGACTCACCTGGATCAACAATAATGATACCGTCAGTACCTTCGATCATTACTGGTGTATCGAGACCAAAACCGTAACCAAGGTAAATGTTGTCATCAACTTTGATGATTGCTTGGTCCATTTTTCGGCCATGCTTAGTTAGAGTTGGATGAACGTGGTCAGATTCTTCTGTGTAGGCCAGAGAGTGGCCAGTTTTAGAAACAACTTGGATACGCTCGCCTGTGCCCCAGAACATGTTTGATTTGTGTTCGAATAGAACCTCGCTTTTGTAGCGAGCATCAAGGTCAATGTCTTGGTATTGCGCAGCATTTGCTGTCTGAAGTTCTTGGCCTACTTTCGATGTCGCTTCTACAGTTGGCGTTGCAGATGCAAAACCAGCAGCAAATAAAGCGCTTGCGATAGCAACAGGAAGCGCCATTTTCTTAAATGTATTAGTCATGGTAGTGACCTTATATTTGGATACAGGAATTGGATTTCTTGAGCCAAATGATAAAGGTGGAAGAGGCCGCTATCTACGCGGTAAAAGGATTTCAATCTATCGCTTTTTCGATGGTTTATTTATCTAATGATTATATTGGCGATTTATATTGATCTAAATCAATTAGTAACAGGGGCTTGCAACAGATACAAAAATGCCCCGAATTTCGGGGCATTTTGAGGAAACTAGTCGCAGGTTAATGAGTGGCTGTTATACGAGAGAATAACAGTCACATCATTGATGACTTATTCGTTTACCAAGAGCTAATCGTTTACTAAGAGCTTACCAAGCACCTAAGTATGACTTGTAAGATTGTAAGCGAACCGTTGCTGCGCCGATTACATCAATGAAGCCCCAGAACGGATGTGGTTTCTCAGCAGAAATCCAAGCCGCGCCAGTTGAACCTATAGGGATGTTGTAACCTTCAGGTTCGATGATCTCAAGTACGATAGTTCGACCTAAACCATTGCCGTTTCTTACCACGTGTTGGCCAACGCTTTGTGGTCCCTGAAGTGGAGAAATACTCGACTCACCGGTACCTGCATTAAAGCTGTGTACTTTTGCTCGGAACACGTGACCTGGGTATGCATCAACGAAGAATTCAGCGAAATCTCCTACTTGAACATAGCCGTAAGTTTGGTCTGAAATACGCATCTCAAGAAACTTTTTGCTGGTGTTGTAGAGGTGCATATTACCCATTACAGAACCTTCAGCAATGTTCACTATCGATACCTGGCCATCAAATTCCGCTCTAATGGTTTTCTTCTCTTGCGCCCAATTTACTTTTTGTAGATCGGCTTTTAGCGACACAAGTTCAGCGTGCAGTACTCGAAGATCTGAGTCGTACTTTTCTACGTCACGCATATTGAAGATTTCAGGTGACGTTTCAGCACGCTCTAAATCGCGATCCATCTGCTTGATTTGTTCTTCTTTCTGAACAATTGAAGATTCGATCTTGGCTTTATCTGCGGCAGAATTGATGTCGACGAGAGTGTAGATTATGTCGCCTTCTTTAACCATTTGGTTGTGCTCAACAAGCACTTGGTCGATCTGCTGACCAAAGATAGGTGACATCACCGCGTGTGGTGCTTTGACTGTGGTTGAGTTGGTTAAATCAACGGGTGCCCACAAGCGAGAGATTACTGCTAATACTGCAAGAATCGTTACACCCCCAATGGCAGCCCAGGTGTAGTTCTTGAAGTTCTTCTTAAGTGCGCCTGTCGCAAATAGTGACCATACAATTAGGATGTATGGAATCATCATCTCTTTCATTATGCGACCTCTTTATTTGTTGGAGTCTTTTCTTTTGAAGGCTGAGCTTCTGGAGACTGTTCTACTGGAGATTGTTTGGTTTGAAACGGCTCCGTTACTGGTTCTTCAGGTGATACGTGGACTACGGAGGCCTCTGTATTAGTCGCGTCTCGTTTAGGTTGTACACCACGGCGAATCACATCACTCAGTGATTGACCAATATGTTTCCAGTTCGCTAGCGCGATAACCAAGGCGATAACCCAGAATGTTTTGCTGATGAAGAGTCCGCAAAGTGACAGTGCAAACACGATTTGAACGTGAGCGCTTTTGTGTTCTTTTGCTTTATGCACACCCAGTTCATGTAACTGCCACATGCCGTAAACACCGGCTAATACCACAGCAATTGTCACTGAGAACAAGTAGCCAGAGAAGTACTCCATCTGGAAGAAGTTCATCATCATTTCATTGGGGTGGTTGTTGAACTGAGACATGTCGATGTCTTTAGAGTGGATTGTGCCTAATGGTGCAAGCGCCCATGCACCAGCAAACATCACTGCCATAAACAGACAGAATTTGACCAAGACCATCACAATGGCCCAGATTTTCTGGAAAACGATTTTTATAAAGTTCATATCTCAACCTACATAAATAAGAAGAGAGAATTTGCAGCCTAGAAGTTTAACTTTAACAACATCTTAAAAAGTAGGTGTTTATTATGTGGGTTGATTGATGCGCATAATAAACAAAAGTATTAGATGGTATTTAAAGTGATACTACGCAGTCCAGACAACGGATTCTCGGTATCAAGAAGCTAATGTGCTTCATTACAAATCAATCCTTGTTGGCAGACGTAAACTGAATGGCTATTTGGCTATCGAAAATATATTCGACCTGTTTTATTAGCCGCTGTCGTTATTATGTGTAATACCTCAATTATCGAGGGGCTCTTCCATGGCAGTTGACACATTGCAGTAAAAATATTCGTCAGCTTTCTGTTTGGGTTAATAATTGATTTGTTGGCAGGATAATAGGAAGAGTTTTGAGCGGTATCTACCCAGAAATACGATTTGATAATATCGTAATTACGATGAGTTGTTGTGGTTCTGAATTGGCAGGTTGAATTATTTGCTAGCGCTCAAATTCGGCTTTAAAACATTGTGAGTTAAATTGGCTTGGATCAATGAAATGATTAATAAAAGCATCAATAAGTAATTTGTCGAAATTAATCTTTTTACACAGTTTTTACAATAAAAGGAGTGATGGATATGAATGATGAATTATAGATGACTGATAATAAGTTTTGCCTGTCGGAAAAATATTCACTAAAGGTTAGAAAATTATACCGATGATGTGTCAAATATATGGGTTTAGTTTTTAGATAAGCTCCCTTCGTAGAAGATTCAATTTGAATATTGTAGCGCTAGTTACTCAAATGTATATCTCAATGACACTCAACACAGTGTCATGACAAACGAGACAATTGTGCATTTTTCGTTGTTATTGGAGAATCACTCATCGATGAGGCCCTTCTTCAAAAGTGATCGGTATGAAGGGGTGCTACTGTCTCAATTTGCGACGTCAAACGAGGGATTGTTATTTTATTTAATCGTTTTTACGATAGCATAGTGCTCATGGTCGCCTAATGAGTAATGAGTAATGAGTAATGAGTAATGAGTAATGAGTAATGAGTAATGAGTAATGATATATGAGCAATGACATTCCCAACTTCAACCTACTTGCCGTGTTTTCTGCGGTGATGGAGCAGGGCAGTTTGAGTAAGGCTGCGGATCAACTCAGTACCAATCAATCGACCATCAGTACCGCATTAGCGCGCCTAAAAAAAGAGATCGGCCAAGAGCTTTTTGTTCGTAAAGGAAGAGGTGTTGCGCCTACGTCTTATGCCCAAAGCTTATACGAACAGATAAAAGCGCCGATCAATGAACTCAATGGCGTGTTTCAGTCGATGGCTAATTTTGATGAGCAATCCTCTGAGCGTAAGTTTGTGATTTCTGCGCCTGAGCACTTACAGTGGGTGCTGCTCAATAGTTTCGCGGCGCTTCCTAATCAAAACTTGTCGCTAGAAGTCTTTGATCAACCAGACAGTGATGAGCGAATTTACGAAGATCTTTTGACTCAAGAATTCGATGCGATGATCGATATTGTGGTGCCTGAACACCCAAGTATCGTCAGTGAAACACTTTATGAGGGCGAGTTTGTGATCGTGTGTCGAGCTGATCACCCGCGAATCCAAGGTGAAATCAGCGAAGCGCAGTTCCTCAGTGAAAAACATGCTGTACTAGACAGAACCCGACGCAAAGTTCGCAGTTTGAATCACTACACGTCTTTGGATTTATCCCAACGTAAAATCGTGTTTCATGGACGCTCGCTGTTCAGTAATATCTTGCTGTGTAGCCAATCCGATTACATTACTGTAGTGCCTTTATCTATGGCCGTGCAGTTCCAAGAAAAGTTAAGTTTGCAGCTGTTCAAACCACCCTTTGAATATCAGCCGATATCTCACTACCTGATTTGGTTGAAGAAGCAGAACAGTGACCCTGCTCATAAATGGTTCAGAGAACAAGTCATCAGTACGTCAGATGCAATGTCGAAGGCGCTTAAAGATAGGCGCTTGCGGTTTTAATTGAGAATCTAACTCGAAGGGAAGCATTGGCTTCCCTTTTTTGTGTCATTGAGTTCGTGTTAGTCATAAAGTTCATAACAAAAAATTATCACATTGAGAATTTTTGATAATTTCATTAATTCCTCGCTGAATCGTATTATTTCACTCAGAGATTAGTGGCTAACCTCCACTCAAAATAATAACGGCTCCATGCTTGTGGTGCTAATAAGGGTGAAATATGAAATTCCTACACACAATGATCCGAGTTACTGATTTAGACAAGTCTATCGAGTTCTACACCAAGGTATTGGGAATGAAGGAACTTGAACGCCATGAAAACAAAGACTACCGCTACACATTGGTTTTTGTTGGTTACGAGCAAGGCGGCACGACTATCGAGCTAACGTACAACTGGGATACGAATGGGTACGAATGGGTACGAGATGGGCAGCGCGTTTGGTCATCTGGCATTGGGTGTAGAAGATATTTACGCAGCATGTGACAAGATCAAATCGCTAGGTGGCAACGTCACTCGCGAAGCGGGTCCAGTGAAAGGCGGTTCAACACACATTGCCTTCATTACTGACCCAGACGGCTACCAAATCGAACTGATTCAACTAGGTTAATCGAGGATATAACAATGACAAACGCATTATTTCAACCAATTCAACTTGGTAATATCGAGCTTAAAAACCGTATTGTTATGCCACCGATGACGCGTTCTCGTGCAACGCAACCTGGTAATTCAGCAAACGACATGATGGCGGTTTACTACGCTCAACGCGCTTCTGCAGGTTTGATTATCGCTGAAGGCACGCAAATTTCACCTATGGGTCAAGGCTATGCTTGGACTCCGGGTATCTATTCTGATGAGCAGATTGCTGGTTGGAAAAAAGTCACCGATGCAGTACATGACAAAGAGGGTGTTATCTTCGCTCAACTTTGGCATGTAGGCCGTGTAACACACCCAGATAACATCGGCGGTGAACAGCCAATCTCGTCTTCTGCACTTAAAGCAGAAAACGTAAAAGTATTCATCGATAACGGCACTGATGAACCGGGCTTTGTA
Source organism: Vibrio sp. TMPB1044 (assembly GCF_030442075.1). Taxonomy (NCBI): domain Bacteria; kingdom Pseudomonadati; phylum Pseudomonadota; class Gammaproteobacteria; order Vibrionales; family Vibrionaceae; genus Vibrio; species Vibrio sp. TMPB1044. The sequence continues at coordinate 93,527 of NZ_JAUJED010000003.1, forward strand.
GATGTGGTTGAACCTCGTGAGATGACGAAACAAGACATCAAACAAGTGGTTGAACAGTATCGCCAAGCGGCTTTGAATGCGGTTGAAGCGGGCTTTGATGGTATTGAACTTCACGCCGCGAATGGTTACTTAATCAACCAATTCATCGATTCTGAAGCAAACAATCGCACTGACGAATACGGTGGTTCAATCGAAAACCGTTTACGTTTCCTAGGTGAAGTGGTTGAGGCTATGGTTGAAGCGATTGGTGCTGACCGCGTTGGTGTGCGTCTTGCTCCGTTTACATCGTTGAATGGCACCGTTGATGCTACGCCAGTAGAGACTTACACAGCGGCGGCAGCACTACTTAATCTATACAAAATTGTTTACCTGCACATTGCAGAAGTCGATTGGGACGATGCACCTGAAACACCAAAAACCTTTAAATCAGCAGTACGTAATGCTTATCAAGGTGTCCTGATTTATGCGGGTAAATACGATAGCGAGCGTGGCGAAAAAGCGGTTGCTGAAGGCGTAACTGACATGGTTGGTTTTGGTCGTCCGTTCGTTGCTAACCCAGACTTACCTGCTCGTATTCAAAATGGTTACCCACTTGCGGCGCACGATCCAAACACATTGTTCGGTGGTGCTGAAAAAGGTTTAACGGATTACCCAGAATACGCAGGCTAAAAACAGCTGCCTGAAGCAGAGTATTGAGATAGTATCTTGATCCTGTTGAATGTTTATAAAAAGCAACCTGGCAGAGCCAGGTTGCTTTTTTCGTTATTGGACCGAATAAAATGATGAACGTGAAAGCGATGCGTGGGGAACTTTATCTCCTATTTGCCACCCTGTTAGCCGGGGTTGGATGGATTGCATCTAAGCTGGTGGTATTAGAAATGCCCGGACCAGTGTTCATTGGTGTGCGGTTTGTTGTGGCAAGCCTGATTTTACTTCCGTTTTGTATTCATCATATTCGTAAGCTTTCGTTTAAGCAGATACTTTCTCTTTGCGGAGTGGGTTTGTTGCTGTCCGCCTCATTGCAGGTATGGGTGTTTGCGGTATCGGTGACAGAAAGCTTGTCGGAAGGGGCGTTCATCATGAGCCTCGCGATGATCATTGCACCGTTTGTGTCTTGGATTTTGTTTCGAGTTAAGCCTAATCGTGCGTTTTGGATGTCGTTCCCTATCGCGATTATCGGCATGCTGTTGCTGACTTTGGGTAACGGTTGGCATGTCGAGCAGAGTCAGATTTACTTTCTGCTAGCATCGATGTTGTTGTCCGTTCATTTTGTGATGAACAAGCGCGTGATTACTAATATCAAACCTATCGCATCAATCTGTGTGCAGTTGTTTGTGGTGGGTGTGAGTGGTTTAGCCTTTGCTTCTATGACCGCTCAACCGGAGTTCGAGATAACCAAAACCTTAGTTTTCTGGTTCATCGTGTCTGCGGTTATTGCGACTTCTATTCGTTACTTGCTTCAAACCGTCGGCCAACATTCTGTCAACATGGAAGTAGCGGCATTGATCATGATTCTTGAGCCAGTATGGACGCTGTTACTGAGTGTGAGTGTGTTAGGTGAAAGTGTAGAGATGCAAAAGCTGCTAGGTGGGGCTGTGATTATTGCTTCACTGTTCTGCTATATTAAGTGGTCGAGACGACAATAAAACACTCGGTGCGAGACCGAGTGTTGCTTGTTCTCTAATGTACGCTTAAATCGCCGCGACCATTTTCTGAAGTAGTTTGAGTATTTGTTGTTGCTCTTGCTCGTCCAACTCGCTCATTAACTCTTTGTTTAAACGAGCAGGGATAGAGATGAGTTGTTCTTCGAGAGCTTTGCCTTTTTCGGTTAAGTAGATTCGGAAAGAGCGACGGCTATTTGGATCGGCTCTACGCTCAACCAACTCTAGCTTCTCTAACTTGTCTAGTGTGCGTGTCGTGGTTGAATTTTCGACCTTGGATTTTGCCGCGATATCACGCTGAGTAATACCTTCCTCTTCCCATAGACACATCAATGTTGGCCACAATGCGATGGTTAGGCCGTGCTTCTTCAGCTCTAGGTCGAAATCTTTACTCGCTTTGTTGGCGATTACATTGATCATCCATCCAAAGCTATTTTGTCTATCAAATTCTACTGACATCTGCTTGTACCTAATTCTTACGATGACATTACAACTATTGTCATCGTAACTAATATGAACGCAATTAGCATCAACAATACTTTTCTATTTGATGAAAAAGCTAATTGACTGCCATTTCTAAAATGATCCTTTGACTCTCAATGATTTTGTTTTCCGGAGAGTATGGCGAGAGCTATCGGTGTTGATTGGACTTTTCTACGCAGAAAGTTTTTAAGAGGGTTCTGGATAGCTAATACATTGGGAACCTGTCTATTGGATCCTGACTCAGTGACACCGAAACTAGATGTTCTCACCCAAGCTAAAGTACGCCAATACTTCATCTTCGCTGTTGTAGGTGAAATCCATACGCACATTAATACGCTCTTGACGCATCAAGCGATAGCGTAAGCCAAGTCCAATCATCGATAAAAGATCACCATCATCAAAGCTATGATAGGGATCTTTTGGACTGAGTCTCTCACCAAATACTTTGCCGACACCGGTCAACCCGACCACGGACACGTTGTTTAGAAAGTTGATCGATGAGCCAGAAAGTGAGTAGCGATATTCCATTTCTAGGTTGGTCATATGAGAGGCAATGTGATCCCCTGCAACAAAGCCTCGTTGCACGTTACGACCTTGTCGCCCGTAAGTGCTGTATGCACTGCTTGGGGCATTTTCAGCATCAAGTAGGTAGCGAGTAACCCACCTGCTGGCAATAATGTGGTTGTCATTGTGCGTTAAACTGTAGAAAAAACGGTAGTCTGAAAACAGTGAAGAGTAGGTAGCATCTTCATCATTGCCTAACCAAGTCCCGTGGTTCTCATACGTGAGCTCAAACAAAAAGCCATGATACGGATAATAGTAATGCTCTCGCTCATCCCATAAGAATGAAAGTTTAGCGCCAGTATCGGCTTCATATTCTTCGCTAAAACCCGTCAACTTCAACAACAATTTGTTGCGGGGAGTGTCTGCCAAATAGCGAGCCGTGGAAAAGTCTAACCCCATACCTAGATAGATATTGTCATATACTTTGAAGTAGAAATCGCCATCGAACGCGTACTCTTGATGGTTGGTATCAACAAGGTCGACTAAGGTTATGTTAGTGCTAGAGAACCCCATTTCGCCACTGAATCTCACCGAATCTCCTTTCAGCAATAGTTCCGCATTACCTTTGATGTAATAGCTGTCGTTCTGTGTGTAAGTCAGTGTCGCTGATAACGTGGAAGCGTTCTTAGTTTCGCCATCGGCGTAGAAGTTATAGATGGGAACCACAGAGAGCCCGGTATCTACACTCGGGTCATAAAAGGGGATCGCGATAACACGAAATTGGTCATCGAGTTCTGGTTCTTGGGATTCTCGCGTATCAACTTCGAATGCTGAACTAGAGAAACTGGCAACAGAAGAGAAAAGGGCTGTTGTCCAAAAAGAGTGTCGAATCATGTAGAGAGTTACGTCCAATGTAAGGTTGACCGCAGTGCTATGGGAGCTTGCGGATCTGGAGCATAACACGTCATTTATACTGATTAATAGTAAGGGAATGGTTGACCCTATAAATATACCGTACAGAAATGAGTACAGTTGATAACATCGACAATAAAAAATGGTGAGAAAAGTTCTCACCACTTCGGGATGGTGGGCAGGGGGGCGTTTGTTACTTGTGACCCCGTGCTTTTTACTCGCTGATGGTGACTTTAGTAATCACAATATCTTCGCAAGGCACATCTTCGTGTCCCCAGCGAGTGGTTGTTGGCGCTACAGCGATTTTGTTTACCACGTCCATACCTGCTGAAACTTTAGCGAATACCGCGTAACCCCAACCAGCATTCGTCGTTGAGGTATGATCTAGGAAGTCGTTGTCATCAAGGTTGATGAAGAACTGCGCTGTTGCAGAATGTGGGGCGTCGGTACGAGCCATAGCGACAGAGCCGATCACGTTTTTTAAGCCACGGTTTGCTTCATTGACGATGGGTGCGCGAGTTGGTTTTTCTGTCATGTCAATAGTGTGCCCACCACCTTGAATCATGAAACCTTCAATAACACGATGAAATGTCGTGCCTTCGTAGAAGCCATCTTGGCAGTATTTAAGGAAGTTTTTCGACGTTACTGGCGCTTTTTCAAGGTTCAGTTCAATTTCAATGTCGCCAAAGTTAGTGGTCAGAATGATCATAAAGGTCCCAATATTTGAGTGCTATTATTTGGAATGCTACAGCACAGTGGATAGCTTAATTGAGTGCAGTATATGAAAAATTATGGAGGATGCCAGTTAACAATACTTCCCAAGCGTATTGACGGGATTGGTGAGTGGCTAGGAAACATCATATATAAGAAAGCCAGCGATGAAATCGCTGACTTTGAGATATCTAAAATAGGCCCTAGTTATTGCTAAAGAGTTAGCAGGTAATTCACTAGTTGGTTGTACTCTTCGTAGCTCTTAATTTGGTCCGGTTTCACGATGTATTTGTTGTTAACCAGAACTCCAGGAACACCTGTTAGTGTGCTTTGTTCAAACTCTTTATCGAAACGTTTTTGCATCGAGTTCACTGCAAAGCTGTTGTATGCCGCATCAAACTTCTTCGCATCGATACCGTTATCAATGAAAACTTTACGCAGCTCTACTTCATTTTTTGGTGTTTGTTGCTTCTCATGGATTTGAGCAAACATCGCAGGAACCATACTTTCTTCAGCGTCTAGAGCAATCATGGTCGCGTAAGCTTTTGCCATTGGCACTGCCATGTTGTTACCCATAAAAGCGACATGTACTTTTTGGAAGCTTGCTGACTTTGGTAAGTCTTCTTTTAGATACTTAATCACCCCTTCAAATTTGTAACAGTGTGGGCAATAGAAAGAGAAAAATTCGGTTACGACAGGCTTGTCGGCCTTCGCTACATCAAGGATTTTGTAGTGCGTGCCTTCTTCAAATTGTGCGGCGTTTACTGAAGCGCTCAAGATAAGAGCGGCAAAGAGGCTAAATAGTTTTTTCATGTGTTCATTTCCTAAATTCGGATGTCATTAGATACAGCAAATGCGCTGTTATATCTTGGCGGCAGATATTGCCAAATAGGGACAAACGATTAAGAAATAGGAGGGCGATATGGCGCTTGTGGTGCAATGATCGCTTTGTGTGAAGGCTCTTTTTCTATCAATGCCAGCGATTCAATCTGCGTATCGAAAGATTCAGAAACGATAAGTGGTGGCATTTTCAGTAGACAGACTGATCCACAGCAATGGTGTTCAACGTTGGGTTGTGCGTTGGGAAAAGGTGTTGGGGCGCTTTCTACAGAACTGATGTTAGAAGCAGAGAAAGAGAAGCTATTGGCGGAAGTTGATTGAGCTTGAGGGGCTTGCAGAGCATTGCTGCTCGCGATGCTGTCCACACTAATGGTGGCCATTAGCATAGCGAAGAGCATGAAAGCGTGTACCCAAATTTTGTTAATCAACTTTGGCATCAATTCTTAGTCTTGGTATATGAACGTGTGTTGGTGCGAATAAAATTGTGTAACCGCTAACCATAAAATAGGTAAAGTGCAAACGTTCCGATAATACACGACTTGTTTCAGCATCTCTAATCAAACCCGATGAAACTTGCCAGGGTTCTATTTTTGTTTGACCTATCAAGGTGCGCTGCATACGTTAATTTTACCTCAATCCGTGTATTGATAATTAGGGAGCAGCTGTTGAATCGCTTTGCAATGGACTGCGGGTATCATAGAATCGAAAACGTATTCGAATTTTATTGATATCAACGGAAGAGAATAAACAATCAATGAGTAGTATTTTAGAGTGTATTCGTACAGTTGGACGAGGAGAAAGAGGGCGTAAGCCTTTGTCGTTCGAACAAGCCTACCGCATCATGGATGAGTATTTAAGCGGAGAGGTCGGTGACGACCAAATGGCGATGCTACTGATGTTGATTCGTGTGCAGAATGAAACCAATGAAGAGATTGCTGGCTTTGTAAAAGCCTTTCAGTCACGAGTGCCAGACTTAGGCGCAGATATTGACTGGCCGTGTTACGCCGGTAAACGTAATGATACTGCCAGTGGTAAGCCGTGGAATTTGCTTGCTGCGAAGATATTGGCTGACGACGGTTATAAGGTATTGATGCATGGCTATATGGATAAACCAAGTGGCCGCACGCACGTAGAGACTCACCTTGAGTGTGTCGGTGTGCGTAGTGCGAAAGATCCACACGACGCGAAGCAGATCCTTGAATCTGATGGTATCGCCTATTTACCGCTTGCCAACTTTGCACCAGAAGCTCAGACCATGATCGGCTGGAAACACCGTTACGGTTTGCGCACACCAATCAACACTGTGGTTCGAGCATTGAACCCAGGTGGTGGCCGTTTAGGTCTGCGTGGCAGTTTCCATCCTGGCTTCCCACAGCTTCATGCGGAAGTTGAGCATGTCATTGGCAATAAATCCCACTCGGTGATTTCATTCAAAGGGATGAATGGTGAGTCGGAATATAACCCTAAAGTTAGCCAAACGGTTTGGATGAGCTCTCCTGACAAAGTTGAATCGTTCTACTGGGAAGAGATGATGAACCTAGAGCTGCCAATTCCTAGTCAATGTGTACTTGGTACACCGGCTGAAGAGATGGCGTTAATGGCGAATACCGTTGTTGACAGCATGACAGCTATTCTCTTTGCAGAAACGCACGATAAAACTGAGGCATACCAGAAAGCGGTGCGCCTGTGGCATGAGTATTGTGCGAGTTAGATGATGGTTTTTAACCAATGAGAGAAGGTCAGCGTGTGCTGGCCTTTTTTGTGCTTGATTTCTAGCAAAGGGCTTTCGTGAATGCTCAAGCAATAAGAGTTACTTTACTCGCATCAATCGATGCATCTTGCCTTCAAATTGAATCTCAATGACTTGTGAAATTTTCATTTTCTCAACTCGTTCAAGCATTGCTGCTTGATAGGCTCGCTTCTTCATCCACTCTAACGGCTCTTTAAAGCCATCTTCATTAATCACAAAGGACTGATCGGTGAAGGAGTCTTCAAAGATATGAACCACCCAAATACGTGATTGGAAATCTAACAATTCGCTAAAGTAGCTTTTTAGCTTAGGTATAAAGTGAGATAGAACAGTTTGAGGAGAACGAAGCAAAGTCATAGTGAACCGTTTAGACAATGAAAAGCGGTGCGACGGATGTGTCCAATTCGAGCGCTTATCGGTTAAAGCAGGTAACCATCGTCAATGTGATTACCTACTCAAGAACTTGCCACAAAATACGGTATTCATGTGTCGCTGACAATGCTTGTTGAGCTTGACTGTCAAGACATGTGTGATGAGTCTGCTATTTAACGAACAAGCCGAAGTCAACCTCTTGTTCTCTTTGGTATTTCACCAGCTTCACTCTTAGGTCGTGTTTTGCTGCTAAGTCAATGGCTAAGCACGACATGCGTTTTATCTCATCAACGCAGCTTGAAATAAGCGGTTTTTCTTGATTATCGATAGTGGCGATGAGTGTGTTTTCTGTGCCGTCGTTACCTGCATAAACATACGCGTACATGTTGTTGTCGTGTTGCATAAACTTCCTAAATCCGGATTTCTAATTATTAGTGCGGTGAAGATTACAGGGTTTATCTACTCAGGCTAGTTCGGCTAAGTAAGGTTAAGCAAGGAAAAGTAAGGCTTTGTAAGGGCTCTTTTCCCCCTTTTTTCTGGTGGTCTAAAACGTGCTCAAGCCTTTGTTTGTCTCGCTTTGTTGTCTTGTTAGGTTTTGCCTATCAATAAAATTGTTGAAATCCATTTAGTAAAATCAAGATTTTAGACAACAATTAACTTAACAAGATAGAAAAATATATAACGCAAAGTATTTAGGGAGAACGCAATGCATTCTATTAAAGTGAAAGATTATATGACGCAACAGGTTGTGACATTTACTCCTGATATGCCGTTAAGTCTAGCGTTAGACAAAGTGATGCGTAGCCACCATATGGGGGGACCCGTAATTGACGATAATGAGCAAGTGATTGGTTTCCTTTCTGAGCAAGATTTACTCGAGAAGCTGGTGAAGGTGAGCTATTTCTGCCAAGACACACACATTGTGGGTGACTGCATGTATCAAGAAGTACTGTCTGTCTCACCTGAATTATCTATTATTGAGCTGGCGGACATGATGCAAGTTGGTAAACCTAAGGCATACCCAGTAATTGATAACGGGAAGCTGGTCGGTATGATCACCCGAACCGATGTTTTGAGAGCAATCGGCAAGAACTTAGATGAATGTTTCAAACATCCTGTATAGTAAGGTGTTAAGAACGATTATTTTTATCAATATCCATAATTGACAAAAGGCGCACTAGCGCCTTTTTTCTGTATAGAGCTTTTCTAGATAGATCCTTTCTTTGTGGATCCCCAACTTGTGGTTGACTAGTTTATTAAGCTTTAGTTTGCGGTATGCCAACTTTTGGAGGTTTCATGTCAAATCAAACGGCAAAGTTTGTTGAAGGTTCAACGATGCGCCATATATTGGTGATGTCGGGGGCTGGCTCTGTCGGTTTGATGGCGTTATTTGTCGTAGATTTACTCGACATGCTGTTCATCAGTATGCTCGGGCAGGTTGAATTGGCCGCGGCAGTGGGCTTTGCAGGTACGCTGACTTTTTTCTCTACCTCTGTTTCGATTGGTACTTCGATTGCCATGGGCGCATTAGTCTCCAAAGCTATTGGCTCAAAGAATCAAGAACACGCTCGAAATCTAAGCACCAGCATCATGCTGACTGCGTTTGTTATCAGTTCCACCGTAACTGCAATCATGTTCGCTTATATTCCAGAGCTGTTAGCCGCGATAGGCGCAAAAGGGATTGCTGCTGAGCGTGCTCAAGCGTATCTACAGATTTTGCTACCGAGTGGTCCATTTTTGGCGTTAGCGATGGCGGCGGGTGCGGGCTTAAGAGCGGCAGGAGATGCGAAACGCTCGATGTGGGCGACTTTGTCGGGCGGTATTGTTAACGCGATTCTCGATCCTCTGTTTATTTTTGGTTTTGGTTGGAACATCGAAGGGGCAGCTATCGCTTCGGTTGTTGCTCGCTTCTCGGTGCTGTTCTTCTCGCTTTATCCTTTGATTCGCAGCCATCAGCTGGTGGCTCCACCTTCGTTTGTGCAATGGCGCCTTAATATTCGACCAATATTGGCGATTGCGCTGCCTGCGATTATCACCAATACCGCAACGCCTATCGGTAATGCGATTGTGACGACAGGTATCGCACAATATGGTGAGGATTTTGTCGCGGGTTTTGCCGTGATCGGTCGTCTAACACCGGTTTGTTTTGCGGTTATCTTTGCCTTGTCTGGCGCTGTGGGACCAATCATTGGTCAGAACTTTGGTGCAGAACGCATGGACAGAGTTAAAGAAACACTTAATAACTCATTGCTGGTGACGACACTTTATACTATTGCCGTTTGTATTCTGTTGTACCTCGTTCAAGGTTATGTCATTCAAGGCTTTAGCTTACAAGGTGATGCGGCAATCATTGTGGCGGCTTTCTGTACCTATGTGGCGTTAACCTTCACCTTTAACGGCGCGCTATTTGTTGCCAATACCTCCTTTAATAATCTAGGTAAACCGCTTTACTCAACGGCGTTGAATTTGGGCAAAGCGACGTTAGGTACTTTACCATTCGTCTATCTAGGTTCTCAGTGGTATGGCGCTTTGGGGGTTTTGTACGGACAAGCGTTAGGTAATGTTCTGTTCGGGATTTTAGGTATTTTGGTACTTCGACATCATATTACTGAGCTGATGCAAGGTTCTCAAGTTGATCCAGTTGAAGACGATGTGTCGATTGTCAGCTTGAACACACAGCCGTTTTGTTCACACGATGCGGTTCTTATTGATGATGTATCGGCGAATCGTGAAGAGTGTGCGGAGCTTAAATCTCCGTAAGCCATTGGCGCTGGCATAATATTTTTGTTTTCTCGATAACTTCTTCTTGACCTTGGAGTAGCCTCCAAGGTTTATACTTTTGGTGAACTTAAGGTTCTGTTGCTCGTGAGTTAGCAACAACCTCAAGGCTTTTGAGTATTAAGGAGATACATTATGTGCGCAAAACATGCAGCGTGCCGCTCAGCAAAAGTGGACGTTCAACCTCAAGCGGCAGGAGCAAGTTGCTCTAGCCCTAAAATTTCAAGTATCACAGCAGCAGGTACCTCATCTGGTTGTTGTAGCTCTTCTGCTGCTCCGTCACCGTCTGGAGATGATTGTTGTAGTTCGTCGGATAGTGGAGAAGAAGACAGTCAGTCCTCAACCTTATCTCTCGACGCCCAATTTTCCAAAAGTTGGTTGGTTGCCGGAATGGACTGCCCAGCTTGTGCAAGAAAAATAGAAAACGCGATCAGCAATATTGACGGTGTTATTCAAGCGAAGGTTCTCTTTGCTACCGAAAAGCTGGTTGTGAAATTCGATAATGAAAGCCTTGCCAACACTATTGAACAGGTCTCTATCAAAACTGGCTTCCCATTAACGGAAGTCGGTTCTAAGAAAGAAAAACAACAGCCTGAGACTTTTTGGCAAGCTCATATCCAACCTAATTTACAGATTATCGCGATTGCAGCGGCAATGCTGTTTGCTGCGCTTCTGAAAAGTACCTCTCCTCAATTAAGTGAAGGCTTGTTTACGGTAACTTGTCTGCTTGGCTTATATCCGGTGGCGAAGAAAGCGGTTCAGTTGGCACGCTCAGGTACACCGTTTGCTATTGAAACCTTAATGAGTGTTGCCGCGCTGGGTGCTTTGTACCTGGGTGAAACCGCGGAAGCGGCGATGGTTCTATTATTGTTCTTGATTGGTGAGCGCTTAGAAGCGTTTGCTTCATCTAGAGCAAGAAGTGGCGTTCAAGCGCTAATGGCATTAGTGCCAGAGAACGCGACCAAGATTATCAACGGTGAACGTGTTGAAGTGGCAGTAAGCGAGCTTGTTCCTGGTGATATCATTGAAGTCGCAGCGGGTTCTCGCTTGCCTGCTGATGGCAAATTGATTACAGACGCGGCAAGCTTTGATGAAAGTGCGTTAACCGGTGAATCTGTTCCTGTTGAACACACCGAAGGTAACAGCATTATGGCTGGTGCCGTCGTTGTGGACAAAGTGGTTCGTATAACCATCACTTCAAAACAAGGTGAAAACGCAATCGACCGTATTCTTCACCTGATTGAAGAAGCAGAGTCTCGTAAAGCACCGCTGGAACGTTTCCTTGATAAGTTCAGCCGTTGGTACACGCCATTGATGATGGTGGTGGCTTTGCTCGTTATTATCACGCCACCATTATTGTTCGCTCAACCTTGGGAAACATGGGTATACCGTGGCCTAGCGTTATTGTTGATTGCTTGTCCGTGTGCGTTAGTTATCTCGACGCCAGCAGCGATTACTTCTGGTTTAGCGGCAGCAGCGAAACGTGGTGCACTAATTAAAGGCGGTGCAGCACTGGAGCAGCTTGGCAAAATCCAAACTATTGCCTTCGATAAGACGGGTACACTGACCGAAGGTAAGCCCCAGGTTACGGATATTCAGCCTTTATCGGGTTGGCAACAAGATGCGATGCTACGTGTGGTTGGTGCAATCGAAGTTGGCTCTACTCATCCATTGGCGCAGTCGCTAGTGGCGAAAGTAAAAGAGCTGAATATTGAGATTCCAGAATCTCACAATAAGAAAGCGCTGATTGGTAGCGGTGTTGAAGGCGATGTTGATGGTGTTAAATATCAGGTTCTGTCACCGTCTAAAGTAACCATCGATCTTGGTACCGATGTTGTTTCTCAGATAGAAGCATTAGAAGGTGAGGGTAAGACGGTTGTGGTTGCTCTTGAGCTTAAAGAGCAAGAAGTATCAACAGAGCAAGCGACTCCAATTGGTTTGATTGCTTGGCAAGATACGTTGCGCAGTGACGCTAAGCTTGCGATTGAGCGACTTAATGACTTGGGCATTCAATCTATCATGCTGACTGGCGATAACCCACGCAGTGCCGCAGCGATCAGTAGCAAGATTGGTATGCAGTACAAGGCAAGTCTATTACCAAGCGACAAGGTATCTTACGTTGAGGAGTTATCTCAACAGTCGCACGTTGCAATGGTTGGTGATGGCATCAATGATGCGCCAGCAATGAAAACGGCGAATGTCGGCATCGCAATGGGCGGAGGGACTGACGTTGCCTTGGAAACGGCGGATTCAGCACTAACCCATAACCGCTTAACAGAATTGCCAGCGATGATTGAGCTATCGCAAGCAACTATGAACAACATCCGTCAAAACGTTGCTCTAGCGCTCGGTTTGAAAGGTGTATTCTTGGTGACCAGTTTGCTTGGTATTACCGGTTTATGGGTTGCTGTGTTAGCTGATAGTGGTGCGACAGCTTTGGTGACATTAAACGCACTGCGCCTGCTTCGATTCAAATCTAAAGCGGATTAAGTCGAGCTCACCGACATAGAGCATTCTTAATATAAAAAGCGCCTTTAGCGGTAATACGGTAAAGGCGCTTTTTGTCTCATTAGTATGCAACATAGGCGTATGGATTGCTTATTTTTGTGATGCCAATCGTTTTTTCGTGAAAATTGGAATCTTGTTGCGACTATTCGTGTGACGAGTATCACTTCATTTTGTGGTTAGCTTGGTTAGAGTGTGTTCGTACCCCACGAATTTACTATGAGCTTAAATAAGGGTAAAAAGCCCAATAAGCCAAAAGGAGCGAACTATGTCTCAAGCTGTTTTCCATTTAGGTGTTACTGAAGCAGATCTTAACGGTGCTACTCTTGCGATCATCCCTGGTGATCCTGCTCGTGTACAAAAAATTGCAGAAGAGATGGAGAATCCAGTATTTCTTGCTAGCCATCGTGAATACACACTTTACCGCGCAGAACTAGACGGTAAGCCAGTTGTTGTATGTTCAACAGGTATCGGTGGTCCATCGACTTCTATCGCTGTAGAAGAGCTAGCTCAACTGGGTGTTCGCACTTTCCTGCGTGTTGGTACTACGGGTGCTATCCAACCTCACGTAAACGTGGGTGACATGATTGTTTCTACTGGTTCTGTTCGTCTAGACGGCGCTAGCCTGCACTTTGCTCCAATGGAGTTCCCAGCAGTTGCTGACTTCGAAGTGGCAACAGCAATGAAAGCGGCAGTTGAAGAATCAGGTGCAGCAGTTCACATGGGCGTAACAGCTTCAAGTGACACTTTCTACCCAGGTCAAGAGCGTTACGACACGTTCTCTGGTCGCGTAGTTAAGCGCTTCCAAGGTTCTATGCAAGAATGGCAAGACATGGGTGTTCTGAACTTCGAAATGGAATCTGCAACGCTGTTAACAATGTGTGCAAGCTCTGGCCTTAAAGCGGGTTGTGTTGCTGGTGTAATCATCAACCGTACTCAAAAAGAGATTCCAGACCACGATACACTAAAAGTAACAGAAGCTCGTTCAATCAAAGTGGTTGTAGAAGCTGCTCGTAAAATGCTTTAAGTCTTAAAGTGCTCTGAGTAGTAGAGAGCATTAAGCCTTAAACTGACTTCAAATTTTGAAAATGGCCGCATCGAATGATGTGGCCATTTTTTTATGTCGTCTTAAAGTAATCGATAGAGAGAATAGACAAGAAAAAGGCGAGTGACTTAATGGTCATTCGCCTTTTTTATAATCTGCTTTAGAGCGTTTAGCTCTCATGAGTTTATTTGTTTTTAGTACTCTAGATCTTCATTACCGCCAGCAGCTGTAAACCATGCCGTTAGATGTGTTTTAAGGTCTTTTAGTTCGTCAGGGCCAATCAGTGCAAGACCAAGATCTTCTGCTCGAGTGATATCGTTATGGCGAAGAGGGCGGAAGCTCACCAACATTGCACGTGCTTGTAGGCCACCTAGCAGGTCTCTCAGCGATTCTAATTTGTATAAGGTGTCATCACCATCGTCACGCATGCCTTTGGTCTTACATTCGATGATGTGCAGCTTATTGTTCACCACAGATGCAACATCAAGCTCGTTTCGAACCTCACGCTCACCGAGTTGACGGTACACCTGAACATTCAAAGAACGGTCTTGAATGGTCGGCATGTCATCTTGGATCTGCTTAACTGTGCTGTGAACTAATGTTTCAAGCCATTCACCGTTTGAGAAGCGTCGCGCGTCTTCATTGGTAAAGGTTAAAATACCATTGTTGTAAGTCGCAATCTTAGCTTCAACCAAATCGCTCAGCAGCATGTTCAGTTCGCGATAGCCTTGTTGCTTCTCAGAGAGCTCAACATCAAGCTTCTGTTCTTTACGACAGGTCGTTGCAAGGTAGTTCAATGTCGCAAGGCCAGGGCCTAATTCGAGTGCGTTACTTGCCCAGCGCTCACCTAACTCATAAAGCTTCTGATCAAGTTGCGGCGATAGTTGTACATCGCTGAATTCACCACGAGCACCAAATACCGTTAGGTAGTCGTCGATAGTAATGCGGTCTTGAACTTGTGCGTCTTCTTTGCCATTTGGATACAACCAGCACAGCTTGTCACTGTTTGGTTCGACAACAAAGATTGGCCAGTGATAAGTACGGAATACTTCGTAGACGGAAAGTAGACGATGACGAAGGCCACAACTCGCGTTGAGTTTCACTTCTTGACCGCGTGCTTTCAGGTCTTCGGCAAGGGTTTGGATAGATTCTTTAATGACGGACGTATTTACGATGGTCGGAATTTCGAAAAACTCACTGGTAATGTCGCGCTTCTGCAAAACGCTGTCTAAACGTTTGTACATACTGACTTGATTTTTGTCGCCGATAAACACTATATGAGTGCTGACCGTTCGGTTATCAAGTAAAGGGGTGAGCAAGCGAATGGGGTCTTGATCGATAATGCCAACATGAACAGCCATATAAATTCCTTAATAGCGGCTCGCTCATAAAGGTGAAAGAAAAAACGGGAAGCAGCAAGCCTTAATAATCATATAATGACAAAGCTCATAAAAAACAAGGGCAACCCTTGATAAAAGTTGCCCTAGCTCAATTAGTTACCACTATTGGGTATGAAGTCTCAAGAATCTCACTAAATATCTATCGATTCTTTATTTATCTATAGTTTGAACTGATGTACTAAATCACCTTGCTGATTTGCCAGAATTGTTAGGTTTTGGCTTGCTTCCGCAATTGAAGACATCGCTTGGTAACTCTTATCTGCGATGTGGTTGATGTCTTCGATATTACGTGCGATATCACCAGACGTTTCACTCTGCTCTGCGGCTGCTTGAGAGATGTGCGTGCTCATGTGGCTGATCTCTAGAATCAAGGCTTGGATCTCTTCCATCGCACTGTTTGCACTTGAAGCTTGTTGAACCGACATGTCCATATCGCTCATACAACTTTCAATTACGTTGCTTGCGGTTTTCGAACTTGACTGCAGATTGCTGATCATGGTCTCGATTTCAGAGGTTGATTGGGTAGTTTTTTGCGCTAGCACTCGTACTTCATCGGCAACAACTGCAAAGCCACGACCTTGTTCGCCAGCACGCGCTGCTTCGATTGCCGCATTGAGTGCAAGTAAGTTGGTCTGTTCAGCAATGCCACGAATAACGTCAAGGATTGAACCAATCTGACTACTCATTTGCTGTAGCTCGCCCACCGCACCCACTGATTCAGTAAGGCGAACCTCAAGCTGATTAATGGTGCTAATGTTGGTGTTCATGATCTGACGACCAGATTCAGAAGCCGATTCTACTTGTTGAACCATAGTTAGTGAGCTTTGCGCGCTGTTTGCCACTTCTTGTACAGAATGAGACATCTCTGTCATTGCGGTCGCAACGGTAGCGGTTTGTTCACGTTGGCTGTTCAGCTGAGCTTGCGTTTCAGAAGAAGTCTTCTGGTTTACGCTTGCGGTCTTGGTTAGGTCATCTGAAGCGTCATTTAGCTTCACGAGAATATTGTGCAAATTGTCAGCCAAGGTATTGATGTGACGACTCACACGGCTGAATTCGTTGTCGTATCGAATATCGATACGTTGAGTCATATCGCCTTGAGTCAGGCCTTCTAATGTCCCGAGAATGCGAGTTAGTGGTTCTCTTACACTATGTGCAATGTGGTAACCAATCGCTGCAGCGAATACGGTCACAATGATGCCAATTGCGATTGCGTTGAATAGGCCTTTGTCGTAGATGCTGCTTGCGTCAGCTAACGACGAGTTGAGTTGCTCTTCAGCGGTCACGTTGAATGAGTCTAAAACGGCCATCGCTTGGTCAACTTCTACGGCTAGGTTGGCGATGTTCACGTACAGCGCTTGCTTGGCTTGTAGGTAGTTGTTGTGTTTGTCTAACACGCCGCCTTTTTGGCCGACGTCTTTGGTGAATTTCTGAACCGACTCATCGAAGACATTTTTAAGCGCTGGTAGTTGTGTGGATAGGCCGCGATAAGCGTAGTTAAGGTGAGTAACGGCCTTTTTGTTTTGGTTAACGGCTTTCTGAACGAAGGCAACATCAGAGCTAGCAAGCGCATCAGAGGTAATGACTTCTGCGTCTTGCAGTTTAATGAAGTAGCTCTTTGCCATCACTTTTACAGAGATGCTTTTTTGATCGGCAACGTATTCTTTCATGCCAACAGTTAATTCTGAATGCAGACGTTGGAAGTCACGAGAGGCTTTTTGTACCTGCTCTTGTGCTTCAAACATTGCGACGTAGTTGTTCATCGCTTCGTCTGCTTCGGCGAAGTAGCGCTCTTCCATCGCTCTTAATTGCGCGATACGTTCGGTGAGCGAAACATTGTCTTGGCTCGCTGCTTCTAAGTTACCTAGCACTTCAGAAAACGAGTTTTGTGATGCAGCAAACTCTGTACGCATTGCAGACATGCGTTCAGCGTTTTGTGTGGTTAAGAAATCTTTGAATGACTTATCAGCAGAAAGCAATTGAACACTTGTTTGATTTGAAAGCGCGACAAGTGGTAATGAGGTTTCTGAGACACTCTCAAAATTGCTGTGTATCTGATTCATGCTGTTCATCATGATAGTTATCGTGACTGCGAACATGATGATGATCAGTGCGAAACCAGCGTACATACGCTTGATCACAGATCCCTTCATGGCTTTCTCCCTAAATAAAAATGCAGACCTAATGTCAGGTCAAAGTAAAACTAACAAAATTATCAGCATTCTATTGAGCTCGGCTTACGCATTTTATGACGCACACGTCAAAAATAACCCTCAGTTATAACCAACATGCCATTCTTGAGAACTAAGACTCGTTTTCTTTGATTTGAACGGTGTTTTTTATTATGCTTTAAAGCAGATTTATTGTGGTTTGATGCGGCATAGCGCATACTCAAAGCATTAAAAAATAAATGTTTTATCGGAGAGAAACATGGCTGAAGAAACCATTTTTAGTAAGATCATCAATAAAGAAATTCCAGCAGATTTATTATACCAAGACGATTTAGTAACGGCCTTTCGCGATATTAACCCTCGCGCGCCAAGCCATATTCTAATTATTCCTAATAAGCTGATTCCAACAACTAACGATGTTGAAGTAGAAGATGAAGCGATGATGGGACGTATGTTTACCGTTGCACGCAAGTTAGCAAAAGAAGAAGGCATCGCAGAAGATGGCTATCGTCTTATCGTGAACTGTAACTCTCACGGTGGCCAAGAGGTTTACCATATTCACATGCACTTGGTTGGTGGTCGTCCACTTGGTCCCCTATTAATGAGCTAATAAAAAGCTAACGAGTTAATGAAAGCTAATGAGCTAGTTTAAGCGAGCTCATTAGCGGGCTAACGCAAGTAGTTAGTTGGAAAATTTGTAGTTTGTATGCCAACTTTAAGTTCTATCTGTTGTCTGAATGTCGGCATCGCCTAGGCCGAGGCTAAATCGGTAGGGTTTCAACTGGCTTGAGATCCTTTTTACAACACGTTTCGTTTTGATAATGAGACAACTAACTAAAGTTGGCATTTTAAACATGCACGGAGACGATAAGTGAAGCAACAGTTTAGATTCGCTTCCATTGCCCTGTTATCAGCGTTGACCGCGGGTTGTGCGAGTATGTCTGCAGGAAGCCTGTTCAGTCATTACAGTGCGCAAAACAAAGCGATCTACCAAGCCGTTAAGTCTGGAGATTATTCAAAGGCTCAGCAAGATCTACCAGATTACACGGCAGGCGACATCCTTGATAATTTTGAAAGAGGCAGAATTAATCTGCTGGATCAAAAATACCCTGAGAGTAAGTCTTCGTTTGAAGTGGCTGATCAAGCAGTAACCGAGCAGCAACGAAAAGCGGTGATCTCAATCTCAGACAGCGCAACCAGTGTTGGTGCGTTGGCAGTGAATGACAATATTACCGAGTATGTGCCAGCCGATTATGAGTTGGGCTTTCTTCATCTATATCTCGGATTAAATTACCTTAAGAAAAATGATTTAGAAGGTGCGGTGATCGAAATGCGTCGCGCCAATCAAGTTCAAGAACAAGCAAAGAAGCAACGTGAAGCCGAGTTAGATCGCGCAGCCAACGATGCGAAGAAGCAGGGTTTGTCTGCCAATGTGGGTAGCATCCTTTCTAATTATCCTGATGCGGGTAAAAAACTGCAGTCGGTACAAAATGCGTATCTGATGTTCTTGTCTGGTCTGCTTTATGAAGCTTCGAATGATCTAAACAGCGCTTATGTTGACTATCGTCGTGCTTTGGCTGTGATGCCAAACAACCAAGAAATTATAGATAGAACCATGGCAACAGCCGCTCGTTTAGGGATGCGACAAGATTTAGCGACATTGGAAAAGCGTTACAAGCAATCATCTAAGCTTGGTGCAGGAGAAGGGCGAGTAATTGTTCTCCAAGAGCAGAGCGCTGTGCAAGCTATGGACAGTTGGCGACTAGATTTACCTGTTTATGACAGTCGCGATCAGGGAGCAATATACTCTCTTGCGCTGCCATATTACCCAAGCCAAAACGTAGAGCGTTTTTCTGCGTTGCGAATCAGTGGGCAACCGCTACAAGAGCACTTGATCACTGACGTAAATGCAATGGCGCAGAATGATTTATCCGAGCGTATGACGAGCATTGTTATTCGCCAAGCGCTACGCGTAGTCGCGAAAGATCGCATTCGTAAAGAAGCCACCAAAGGCGATGATGTCGGCAATATTTTGTTCAACGTGTGGAACACACTGACAGAGCAACCAGACACACGTAGTTGGCAATCATTACCTGCAGAGATTAAGAGCAGCACGTTTGTAGCAAACAACGGTCAATATACGTTGGAAGCGGGCGCTAAAACGTATGACTTTGATATTCGAGAAGGGCAAACTACCTTGGTGTGGATTTCTCGACAAGGAAACAACGCAACAATGTGGCATAAACAGCTAGGGAGGCTGTAATGAAAAAGTGGTTAGTGAGCTTAGCAGCGGTGATGGCTCTGGCTGGTTGTGCAGATAATACAGCTGGCGTAAGGGTCGATAGCCTGACTCAGAACGTTTTCTTTGGTGACAAGGTATTGGGCAGCCGTTTACAGGTTGAAGATATCCGCACTGATCTGGTCGACGGTCATACGCGAGGAATCGTTCGTTTAAACAGTAACTATAAGGGCGATCAACATATCCTTTATCGTTTTTACTGGTACGACGATGCCGGGCTTGAGGTCAACCTAAAGCAAGGCCCTTGGAAGCAAGCGATTGTTCGTGGTTTTGAAAGTATTTCGTTGTCGGAAGTGTCGTTAAACCCGAAAGCGACTCAGTTCAGAGTCCAGTTCCGAGAGCAGTAAGTTAGATTAAACGGGTCTAATGATTCGTAAATACAAGAATTTAAGAGTGTGGGTAACCCCACTCAGTGATAAGTTGAGGAAACAAAATGAAAAAGAGTGTCATTGCGCTACTAGGTTTAGCGGTTATTTTAGGCGGTTGTTCGAACAAGGTAAGCTACGGTGATGCACAAGCAGTAGAAACCACGACAATCGATTTCGGTTCAACTGACCTTCAAACGATTGCGGGTGAAATGGTCGATAGCATGATGGCGTCTGGTTCAGTGGCTTACATTACTCGTGAACAGCGTCCAATCGTGTTCGTTGAGCGTATCAAGAACAAAACAAGCGAGCACATCGATACTGAGTCAATCACAGACACAATCAGTACTAAAATGCTGAATTCTGGTAAGTTCCGTTTCGTTGATATGGACCGTGTAGAGTCTGTTCGTGACCAACTGAACTTCCAAAACAATGATGAGCTAGTAAACCAAAGCTCAGCAATCCAGTTCGGTAAAATGGTTGGTGCTCAGTATATGTTGTACGGCAACCTATCAAGCATCGTTAAGAAAGCGGGTAGCGACGAAGACGTGTACTACAAAATGACTATGCGTCTGATGGACCTTGAGTCTGGCTTGATTGAATGGGCTGACGAGACCGAAATCCGTAAGCAACAATCTAAGAGCCTACTGGGTCTTTAATCTCGCTTACTCGCCAACTATGCGCAGCCAGTTTTGACAGCGTCTAGTCTTGGCTGACCATAAGCTTGACAGTGCTCAATCTTGGCTGCATATAGGTTGGTCGTACGCCAATGCAGCACATGATGCGCTGTTTATTAAGAGACACTGGCTTTTGGTCAGTGTCTTTTTTGTAGGGAAATGAAGACGTTTATAGGGAATAAGCAATGGCAATTTTTTCTTGGTCTGAGGCTAAGCTTCTTGATACCAGTTTGAGTTCGCTTGATGGTTACTTTTCTGAGCCTCCAGCCAGAGCGCAGACACTAACTGGTGGATTGACCAATCGATGTTGGAAGCTAGTAGCTGCCGATGGCACTGCTTACGTTTGGCGGCCAACCACACCTATCACCAAAGCGTTCTTCATCTCTCGTCATGAAGAGTATCAAGTGCTCTCGACGATTGAGCGTCTTGGTATTGGCCCAAGCCCGATGGTGGTGAATGAGCAAGGGTTATTGGTTGAATGGATTGATGGTGAGACTCTTTATGAAGGGTTAGACATTGAAGACCTGTTGAAAACGTTGATCTCAGTGCATCTGGTTAACACTGCGCGATTGCCGCTCCAACCTTTCAGTTTCACAGCGCGAGTCGACCACTATTGGCTTCAGCTTGATGCGATTCATAAGACCGAAACCTGCACTAAGATTTATCAAGAGTGGCGCGTGGCCCCGAGTGTTACCAATGTCGACCTGTCTTTGTGCCATTTTGATTTAGGTGGTTATAACCTAGTGAGAAACAGTGACGGTATTAAGATTATCGACTGGGAATACGCCGCGCTAGCCGACCCTAGGCTCGACTTAACCCTGACCATTGCGGTTACTGGAGTGCAGGCCAATGAAGCGGTTGAGAAGTACTGCCAGCTGCGAGGCATCCATGATGTTCAGCCTTGGCTAGATGGTGTAGAAGCGTGGTTACCGAGAAGCCAAATGATGGCAATGCTTTGGTATTTACTTGCTCATCAGCTTTGGGGCGATGAAAGTTATTTGCAGGAAGCAGAGGCTCTAAGTCACACTTTATGTAGCTAGGATCACGTTTAGGAAGTGAAAAATATAATTTCGGTGGTCTTCCCTTTAAAACCTTGTTTTTCGTGTTAGATTGATCAAAACGTACCAATATTCAATGGGGGAGGTACAATGATTATCTATCTACATGGCTTCGACTCAACAAGCCCGGGCAATCACGAAAAAATACTGCAGTTGCAATTCATTGATGATGACGTTCGTTTCATCAACTACAGTACTTTGCATCCAAAACACGATATGCAACATTTGCTTAAAGAAGTGCATAAAGTGATAGAGCAATCCGACGATCCGCATCCAATTATTTGTGGTGTAGGCTTAGGTGGCTTTTGGTCTGAGCGCATTGGTTTCTTGTGTGGTATTAAGCAGGTGATTTTCAATCCAAACTTGCAACCTGAAAACAACATGGTAGGTCGAATTGACCGTCCTGAAGAGTACGAAGATATTGCGACCAAGTGTGTTGAGCAGTACCGTATGAAAAACAAAGGTCGCTGCCTAGTGGTGCTTTCTCGTGAAGACGAAATTCACGATAACTCCAAAACGGCTGCAGCGCTAGAAGATTACTACGACGTAATCTGGGACGATAAAGAGAGTCATAAATTCAAAAAGATCTCTCAACATCTTCAGGCAATGAAAGCATTTAAAAACGCTTAAATTATTCTGGTTATTTTATAAAAGCAGCACTCATTTGGGTGCTGCTTTTTTGTATCTGGATAACAAAGGTTACTATTGATGATGCTATCGTAGCCGCTATGTTAGCGAGCTTGCGCAAACGTTAACTATTTTGTGGCGAATCCTCATTGTGGATAAGGATTTTTGTTGCGGTCATCTTTTTGCTATATATAATGTTCCCAAGCAAAATATTTTGACAAATATCAAAAAAAATTGAGAGCGAGTGAAAAACTTGCCCATTATTTGCGCTCTATCTCTCAGCTAGACGCCTTTTTATCCATGTGAGCAAAGCGACAAACGAATGTTTGTTGTTTGTAACCCCTCTAACTACTCGGTGAGCTGTCGTTATTCTTTTTCGCGGTTATCCAATATGTCACAGCCTTATCAACAAGGCCGAGTAGATACATAGAATTTATCGGTTGGAGTAATCGGACCGAACCCCATTTATTCATTTTGTAGAGGATTGTCATTGTGACAAAAATTATCGTAGTAGGCGGCGGTGCTGGTGGTTTAGAACTAGCAACTAAGCTAGGCCGAACTTTAGGTCGTAAGAAACGTGCCCAGATCACTCTGGTAGACCGTAAAGCAAGCCACCTATGGAAACCATTACTTCATGAAGTAGCAACTGGCTCACTGGATGAAGGTGTTGATGCATTAAGCTACCGCGCACACGCAAAAAACCATTACTTCGATTTCCAAATGGGCAGCCTGAACGACATCGATCGTGATCGTAAAGTGATTGCATTGAGTGAGTTGACCGACGAGCACGGTGAACTGCTGATGCCAAGCCGTGAACTTGAATACGATATTCTTGTTATGGCGCTAGGTTCAACGTCGAACGACTTCAACACTCCAGGTGTTCGTGACAACTGTATTTTCCTTGATAGCCCAGAACAAGCGCACCGTTTCCGTACTGAAATGAACAACCAGTTCTTAAAGCTTCATGCTAAGAACGGTCAAGGTACGGTAGACATCGCGATTGTTGGTGCAGGTGCGACAGGTGTTGAGCTTTCTGCAGAGCTACACAACGCAGTTAAAGAGCTTCGCACCTACGGCTTCGGTGATCTAGATTCAAGCAAGCTGAATGTTAACCTTGTTGAAGCAGGTGAGCGTATTCTTCCAGCGCTACCTCCTCGAATTTCAAGTGCTGCACATTCTGAGCTAACAAAGCTTGGTGTGAACGTTCGTACTAATACTATGGTGACTCAAGCTGATGCTGATGGTCTAACAACCAAAGACGGTGATAAGATCCCTGCTCAAATCATGGTATGGGCGGCAGGTATTAAAGCGCCGGACTTCATGAAAGATATCGGTGGTCTTGAGACTAACCGTATCAACCAACTGGTTGTGAAAAATACGCTGCAAACGACACTGGATGACAACATTTTTGCTATCGGTGACTTGGCACAATGTACCCAAGCTGATGGTTCATTTGTACCACCACGTGCACAAGCGGCTCACCAAATGGCAAGTTGTGCATTCAGCAACATCATTGCTAAGTTGAATGGTCGTGACCTGAAAGACTACCTCTACAAAGACAAAGGCTCGCTGGTTTCACTAAGCCGTTTCTCTACAGTAGGTAGTTTGATGGGTAACCTGACCAAAGGTTCGATGATGGTTGAAGGTCGTATTGCTCGTGTGGTTTACATCTCTTTGTACCGCATGCACCAGATGGCGCTTCACGGCTTAATCAAAACATCACTGATGATGTTGGTTGGTCGTATTAACCGTGTACTTCGTCCAAACCTAAAGCTTCACTAATCAGGTAAGCCCTCTAAGGGGCTTACGCTGATAATAAAAAAGAGCTCTTCGGAGCTCTTTTTTGATCGTGTCGATTACGTGCTATCGCTGGTTGCAAACTAACTAAAGCGTTAAGAGGTTGGAGGTAGCACAGAATAAACCACGCCATCTTTTGGCTTACCGTTAAACAGAAATCGATTCTTGGCAATGGTTTCTCTTTCGGCTCCACACTTCTCTATCAGCTTTTGGCTGGGTAAGTTCTCGGTATCACAGACAATCTCTAAACGCGTTAACTTCAGTTGTGCGAAGCAAAATTCGAATAGGGCTAGCATCGCTTCTTTGGCGATCCCTTTTCTTTGAAATTCATCACCAACCCAATAACCTAAACTCGCCATATTAAAGGTGTGGTAAAGCTCATTGATCGCCACCATGCCGACAAGCTTATCGCTTTCTCGCTCAAAGATACCAAAGCCAAACGCGTCGGCTTTGACCCAATTTAAACGA
This sequence comes from Vibrio sp. TMPB1044, assembly GCF_030442075.1. Lineage (NCBI taxonomy): Bacteria > Pseudomonadati > Pseudomonadota > Gammaproteobacteria > Vibrionales > Vibrionaceae > Vibrio > Vibrio sp. TMPB1044. Next base: position 117,947 of record NZ_JAUJED010000003.1, read on the forward strand.
GTTGCCAGAATGAATTTTTCTGCTTCGACGATAGAAAACTCATCGTGGCACCAGTCGACCCATGGCAGCAAGCTAGGGGAGGACTTGATGAGCTGTGAAAACTTTTGAGCATCGGAAGCTTCAATAATCTTCAGACTGAGGTTTTGTGTGTTGATCTGAAATTCAGGGCTCATAGGGTGTACCAATTAAATTTATAAGTACCTGCTGAAAGTAGCCAGCACTTAATAAAACGCCCTCACAATGGAGGGCGTTTTGAATGATTAATATGAGTATAGCTTGGGCGCCAACAGAGTAACTGGTTCAGTCGCTATATCTCTGGGCTGGTTACTGAGCGACGCGACGAACTTGAATCACCATGCCAAGAAGCGGGTGGTCAAGGTAGTGAGTTTCTGTACTGCGCATACGACGTTTTTGGTCCATGCGGTAGCTCTTAAGGAACTCTTCCACTTCAACGGTTGGAGAGATTTCGGTTAGATTACCCACCTGAACATTGCTTTCGGCACCGCTTACTGGTGAGTCTAGCTCGATTTGTTGTTCTTGTAGAGTGACTTCACGAACGCTTGGTGCTTTTAAATCTAGGGTCGTTTCAGCATATAGGTAGTGCTGTACGTAGATTTGCAGCTTACCGTCTAATTCGTAGAGTGGCTTATCAATAGTCTCTTCTTGGAAGCCATCGGCATTTTCTGTAGTTACTGCACCTTTCTCAGAACCGTCAGCATTAAACTGTTTAGAGAAGTCTTTACCTGCTTGAATGTGGAAAACAGGTGCTGAGCTCTTACCTTGGTCACCTTGACGCCAAGCCGTATGCATCAGGACTTCAAAGCCTGCGTGTTTACGTAGCTTGTCTTTCTGAGGTGTTAACTTGTATTCCGAATAAGGAAGCATTTTTACGCCTTTCTTTGCTCGGTATTGGGTGTCTTGAAATGAACCAACGCGTTCAAGCGAAATCTTTGGCTGTGTATTTGGCCAAGACTCATTCACTTTCTCTGCATCAACTGCGCGCTTGAAAATGATCACTTCTATATCAAATTGTCTCTGCGCCAAGCTTGGCAGTGAGACGAACAATAGTAGCAGTGGGATCAGTCTTTTCATTTTTACTCCGTCTTCCAGCCGAACTACCGGCCGGATAATTTATATGTGCAGTGGATTGGGTCTTATGCTGAAGGCAGCAAGTTTTGTCTGAATTCGCCCAATATATCACTAACAAATTGAATTCGTTTCCGTCTGTCGACCAATGGTATCGTAAACTTGAACTTTGTTGGTCCTTCCATTGAAAACTTTTGCGGTTGAGATTGCAACAGTTTAACAAGGTAGGCCGGGTTTATGTCAGCATCCGGGTAGAATTCTAAGAATCCACCCTTATCGTGCGCTTCAATTTTCTTCGCTTTGATTGACGCCGCGGCTAATTTTAGCTCAGAAACTGACAACAAGTTCTTGGTTGCATCAGGCAGAAGGCCGAAGCGATCAATTAGCTCGACTTTCAACTCGGCCAATTCGTCGGTGTCACTCACACTCGCAATACGCTTATAGGTAGACAAACGTGTATTGATGTCTGGGATGTAGTCATCAGGCAACAGTGCAGGCAGGCGCATCTCAATTTCAGTTTGTTCACGCAGTAGGTCATCAAGTGATGGCTCTCGACCTTCCTTCAATGCTTCAACCGCTTGTTCAAGCATTTCCATGTACAAGGTGAAGCCAACCGACTGGATTTGACCACTTTGCTCATCGCCTAACAGCTCACCTGCACCACGAATCTCTAAGTCATGGGTTGCTAGCGTAAAGCCTGCACCTAAGTCTTCAAGTGAAGCTATCGCGTCTAATCGCTTGACGGCATCTTTGGTCATTGCTTTCGGGGGAGGTGTTAGCAAGTAGGCATAAGCTTGGTGGTGAGATCGCCCCACACGCCCACGCAATTGGTGCAACTGTGCTAAACCAAGGTTATCGGCTCTGTCCATTAAGATGGTATTGGCCGTTGGTACATCGATACCGGTTTCGATGATGGTTGTACACACTAGCAAGTTAAAACGCTGGTGGTAGAAGTCATTCATGATGCGTTCCAGTTCGCGCTCTCGCATTTGGCCATGAGCCACGGTAACGCGCGCTTCTGGAATCAGCTTCTGTAGTGACTCTGCTGTTTTCTCAATCGTGTCGACTTGGTTGTGCAGGAAGTAAACCTGACCACCACGCATAATTTCACGCAGCACCGCTTCTCTGACGATCGCATCATCACTCTCGCGAACGAAGGTTTTAATTGCCAAGCGTCGTGCGGGTGGTGTTGCGATGATAGACAAATCACGCATACCACTCATTGCCATGTTCAGCGTTCGCGGGATTGGTGTAGCAGTGAGCGTTAGGATGTCGACATCCGCACGCATCGCTTTCACTTTCTCTTTCTGACGCACACCGAAGCGGTGTTCTTCATCGACAACCAGCAAGCCAAGGTCTTTAAACTTAATATCACTAGAAAGCAGCTTGTGAGTACCCACCAAGATGTCAACCTTACCCTCGGCGACATCTTGCATGATCAGTTTTTGCTCTTTAGCTGATTTAAATCGAGACAGTACCTCAACACGAATCGGTAAGTTGGCGAAACGGTCTCGGAAGTTTTCAAAGTGTTGTTGAGCAAGCAGGGTGGTTGGCACTAACACGGCTACTTGTTTACTGTTGTCGGTACATACGAATGCCGCGCGCATCGCGACTTCAGTTTTACCAAAGCCAACATCACCGCACACCAAACGGTCCATGGCTTTTGCTTGGCACATGTCTGACATAACAGCATTGATGGCCATTGCTTGGTCATCGGTTTCTTCAAATGGGAAACCAGACTTAAAAGTCGCGTATTGGCCACGGTCGAGCACAAATTTGTAGCCAGGTTTCAGCTCACGCTTAGCGTAAACATCAAGCAGCTCCGCTGCAACATCACGTACTTTCTCCGCGGCGCGTTTACGAGCTTTTTGCCACGCTTCGCCACCGAGTTTATGCAGTGGTGCAGAGTCTTCTGCGCCGCCAGAGTAACGTCCGATTAAGTTCAAAGAAGCAACAGGTACGTATAACTTGGCATCGTTTTGATACTCAAGGGTTACGTACTCGGTTTTCATGCCACCGGCTTCGAGTGTTTGCAGGCCTATGTAGCGACCAATACCATGGTCAATGTGAACAACCGGTTGACCCGGTTTAAGCTCCGCTAAGTGACGGATTACAGTATCGCTGTTTACGCTTTTCTTATCTTTCTTACGGCGTTGAATAACACGATCGCCTAATAGATCGCTTTCACAGATAAGGGCGATGTTTTGTTCTTCGTGGATAAAACCATGTTCAGCGGAACCGAGAATCAGGCTGAACTTGTCTTTGCCGTTAATCGCTGTATCGAGGTTTTCAACTTCGCTAGGGCGAACTTTGATGCCTCGAAGTAATTCACTCAGTGCTTCACGGCGACCTTCAGATTCAACCGAAAAGACGACTTTACCGTCGAAGGCTTCAGTGAACTTTCTTAGGTTTGCGAGTGGCTCTTTATTCTGATGTTGAACGCTGAGATCAGGCAGAGACACAACCGGAAGGTTGGTACGTCCGGCTTTCTCTTCAATCGAATCTAAGCTTAGGTTTACCTGCGGCTTCTGCTTAAAGTGTGCGAACAGTTCGTCTTTTTGGAGCCACAGTTGTTCAGGAGTAAGCAGTGGTCGTAATGGATCAACACCACGCTGTTCGTATCGATGAGCAACATCTGAGAGGAAAGCATCAACTGCAGTTTCAACATCACCTAGAACGAGAATTTGCGCTTCATCGGCAACGTAATCAAACAAGGTTTCTGTGTGATCAAAGAATAGAGGCTGCCAATACTCAATACCAGCAGGCCATGTACCTTTTGATACCTGCATGTAAACCGATTCTGGTTCACGTCGTGCATCGAATTGTTGACGCCAACGAATACGGAAATCTTCAATTGCTGTTTCCGAAGTTGGGAACTCGTGCGCGGGTAATAGTCGAATTTCAGAGATGTCTTCGATAGAACGTTGGTTCTCTGGATCGAAGGTTCGAATGGTGTCGATCTCGTCATCAAAGAAGTCGATACGATAAGGGTCTTTACTGCCCATCGGGAACAGGTCAAGAATAGAGCCACGGCTTGCGTACTCGCCCGGGCCAAATACCTGATCAACGTAACGATAGCCAGATTTTTCAAGCTGCAGGCGCAGTTTCTCTAGTGAGTAAAGATCACCAGTTTTCACCATTAGAGTGTGCTGTAGCAAGAAGTCACGTGGTGATTGGCGCTGGAGTAGCGTGCTGATCGGCACGATCGTGATGCCGTCTTTTAAGGTCGGCAAGGCATAAAGGCGCGCGATACGATCAGAAATGATCTCTTGGTGTGGTGAGAAGCTGTCGTAAGGCAAAGTTTCCCAGTCTGGGAATAGTGCAACTTCACTCGCCGTAAACTGTTCAATTTCAGATTGCAGCTTGAGTGCGATTTGTGGATCTGGCACAGCAAGTACAGTATGACTGTTGTGTTGCTCTGCGAGTTTAGCGATAGCAAGAGCGAGAGACGAACCAACAAGGTTACCAATGTGCTTTTTGTCACCGGCTCCTTTGAGGGTTGGTAGGGTAAAAATAGATTGTTTGGTCATGTTAATTTACTTGTTATCTCGGTCTAGAGAGCGTTGACGCAAAAGTTTCTGTTGTTGATGAAGCGCCGCTTTGATCAGCAGGTCTTGGTCGGTATCGCGAAGATGAGCGTATTTGAAGTTAATTTCGAAACCTGAATCTTTAGGCTGGCTTGCAAACACTTCCGCGTAGCAGTAAATCGCTGCGGCAGGATGCTCCAAGAACAGCTTAGCTTTTACTAAGCGACCCGGCTCGATGTCTGTCTTAGCAAAACAGGAAAATTGGCTCGCACCGAAGGAGTAGGTGTGAGTTCGAAACTTCTCATCATCTTGCTGCGATAACATAAAGCTCAACAGCAGGTTTAATTTGGAGTTCTGTGCATCCAATAAACTGGTGACATTCTTCAAGTCGCTGTTTTTCAGTTCAGCACGAGCACTGTCAGCTAGCAGATCCAATTGGCTAAATTCACTTGCCACTACAAACGGGGCTGGGATCTCAGATTCGAATTGAATTTGAGAAGGTAAAGTGAAGCCGCTGTCCATTGGTTCAATATTCGCGGTAAGGCTGTGGTGAACGGTGAAAAACTCTTGTTCTGTCATGCGTTAGTTCCTTGAAGTGATCTATTGATTATCGCTATGTGGCCGCAGTAATCAAGGTCAGTTAATTGAAAGTCTCAAATAGTTGTTTGAAATTTGGCTATTTGACAAGGTTCTGTTTTTCAAGCCTAACTAATTGAGTTAATTCACTCTATATTTTCAATTACCCCCTACACAGTAACAGCAATACCCGTTACATTAACCCGCATCCCTTTTAGATGGTTCAAAGTATGTTTCATCCTATTTCGTTGTTTGTTGGCCTACGTTATTTGAAAGGCCGTTCAGGTGATCGCTTTAGCCGTTTTGTTTCTTATATGTCGACGGCAGGTATCACCATTGGCGTTTTGTCTTTGGTTACTGTTTTATCGGTAATGAATGGATTCGAAGCGCAGTTAAAAGACCGAATTCTTGGTGTTCTTCCTCAAGCGGTGGTTTATGAACAGGGCGGTACCACCTCTCTTTCTGCTCAAGCGCCTAATTTTGCAGAGCAAATCTCGCTTAATGGTCACGTTGAACCGATTGTCCGCAGTGAGGCGGTAATTCAAAGTCCTGCTCAGTTATCTGCAGGGCTGTTAATCGGTATTGAACCTAATTCTGATGACCCTCTTCAAGACCATCTAATTGCAGGTCGATTGTCTTCACTTAAAGCGGGGCAATACCAGTTGTTCCTCGGTCATACTTTGGCGAGAAACCTAAAGGTATCTATGGGGGATAAAGTTCGCCTGATGGTGACCAGCGCTAGCCAATACACACCGCTCGGACGTATTCCAAGCCAACGAAATTTCACCGTTGCTGGTATTTTCAATACGGGCTCTGATATCGATGCTCAATTGATGGTGACCGATATTAAAGATGCTGGGCGTTTGATGCGCTACAAATCAGGTACCATTTCAGGCTGGAGACTGTTTTTTGAAGACCCGTTTGAAGTCGCGGAGTTATCGACTCAACCATTACCTGAAGGTTGGTTGTGGAGTGATTGGCGAGACCAACGTGGTGAGCTATTCCAAGCCGTTCGTATGGAAAAAAACATGATGGGCTTAATGCTTGGGCTTATTATCGGTGTTGCTGCTTTCAATATTATTTCCGCGCTTATCATGGTGGTGATGGAGAAGCAATCTGAAGTCGCGATTCTTAAGACCCAAGGCATGACCGATGGTCAAGTGATGGGGATCTTTATGGTTCAAGGTGCAAGTAGCGGCGTGATTGGCGCGCTATCGGGTGGCGTGTTAGGCGTTGTATTAGCCATGAACTTGAATACTATTTTAGAGGCGATGGGGGTTGCTCTGTTCTCATTTGGTGGCCAGCTACCAATTTTGATTAATCCGATTCAAATCGCTGTTGTTGTGGTTTTGGCTATTGCACTTAGCCTGATTGCCACTGTATTCCCTTCTTATCGTGCATCGTCTGTGAAACCTGCTGAGGCCCTCCGTTATGAGTAATTTTCTTCAATGTAATGATATCCGTAAAACGTACCGTGAAGGCTCGTTAGATACTGAGGTGCTCAAGGGAGTCAGCTTTGAAATCGAAAAGGGTGAGCTAGTAGCAATCATCGGTACCTCTGGCTCGGGCAAAAGTACCTTGCTGCATATCTTAGGCGCATTAGACGACGCTTCTGCGGGCAGGGTGAGCTTTCTTGGTCAGGACCTAGCATCTTTGAGTTCGAATAAGCAGGCCAAGCTTCGCAACCAGCATCTTGGCTTTGTTTATCAATTCCATCACCTTCTTTCTGATTTTTCAGCGTTAGAAAATGTAGCAATGCCGTTGTTGATTGGTGGTGAAAAGCCAGCTAAAGCAAAACAAGAAGCGCAGCGTTTGCTTGATAAGGTTGGATTGAGTCATCGTGTCGACCACCGACCTTCAGAACTTTCTGGTGGTGAGAGACAACGAGTGGCGATTGCTCGTGCATTGGTGAATAAGCCTGCTTTGGTTTTGGCGGATGAGCCAACCGGTAACCTCGATCACAACACCGCACTTTCTATTTACGACTTAATGCGCGAACTGAACCGTGAGTACGATACTGCTTTTTTGGTGGTCACTCATGATGGTGAGCTGGCTGGAAAAATGGACCGCCAACTTCACATGCAAGACGGTTTACTGGTCAACGTAGAAAAAGAGGAGAGCTAAGTGTTTTCTTCTTTATCTTTATTGATAGGCGGTCGCTTTAGCCGAGCGAAACAACGAGACAAAATGGTGTCGTTTATCTCTTTGTCTTCGACGATTGGTATTGCGGTTGGCGTAGCCGTGATCATTATCGGTTTATCTGCCATGAATGGTTTTGAACGAGAGCTTGAATCGCGAGTACTTTCTGTCATTCCTCACGGTGAGTTTGAAGGTGTGAATAAGCCTGTGACTCGTTGGGAACATGTTATTGAGGAGTCGGTAAAGCACGATAAAGTCATTGCTGCGGCGCCTTATGTAAAAATTACTGCGCTTGCAGAAAAGGGTAAAGAGCTGAAAGCGATCGAAGTTCGAGGCGTTGACCCACAACTTGAGCAACAAGTCTCGAGTTTATCGAGTTTTATTGATAAGCAAGCTTGGAGCGATTTTAAGGCAGGGCAACAACAGATTATCTTGGGTTCTGGTGTAGCTAATGTGTTGGGTGCGAAAGTCGGTGATTATCTGACTTTGATGATTCCAACGGTGAATGGTTCTGTGAAGGTCCAGGCGCCAAAACGTGTTCGAGTGAAAGTGGTTGGCTTACTGAGGCTTAACGGACAGATAGATCACAGCTTGGCTCTCATCCCTATTGGTGATGCTCAAGTTTACGCGAACTTAGGTGAAGCGGTGACTGGAGTTTCCTTAAAAGTGACCGATGTTCTGAACGCAAACTCGATTGTGCGTGAAGTTGGTAACCAGCTCGATGTATATGTGTACCTGCGAAGCTGGCAACAGAAGTTTGGCTTCTTGTATCGAGATATCCAGTTGGTTCGCACTATCATGTATCTAGTGATGGTACTGGTTATTGGTGTGGCTTGTTTCAACATAGTTTCGACCTTAATGATGGCAGTGAAAGACAGAGCATCAGAGATCGCAATTTTAAGAACAATGGGCGCATCAGACGGCCTTGTGAAGCGCATCTTTGTTTGGCAGGGCGTATTCTCAGGCGTGTTAGGCAGTTTAGTGGGGAGTGCGATCGGCGTGTTGGTGGCACTTAATCTCACCACGCTTATCAAAGGGCTTGAGAAGTTGGTCGATCACCAGTTCTTGTCGGGTGATATCTACTTTGTCGACTTCTTGCCATCACAACTGAATATGATGGATGTAATTGTCGTTTCAGGGACAGCGATTGTGTTGAGCTTGCTGGCAACATGGTACCCAGCATCACGGGCGGCGAAGTTAAACCCAGCCTCGGTGCTTAGTTCAAAGTAATGCTCGAAGCCATGGTCTAAGTAATACGCCCTGTAATTATTTGCGATATATAAACGGCGTAAACAAAAAAGGATCCCTGATGGGATCCTTTTTTATTGAATTCAATTCGTGTTGTTTGCGACTTTGGTTACATACCAATATTGCAGAGTTCTGTTGTTCATCTGACTTTAACTTGTGTGTGTTTTAAGTAAGGCACATACAAGGATAGATTGGATAACAAGGAAAAGTTGTTCAGTACCTTGCTTGTCGCTTCTTCCAACTTCTTACTACTGAATAGCGCCATAAGCCGCGGATACCAAAGTAGCCAATCATCGCTGAAGCCACGCCACAAATCATACACCCTAGCAGGAATGGAGGCCCGATGGTGCTCATTTGCGCCAAGATGAAGTCCCAAGACAGTTCGAAATGAAAAGCTTGAGGTGGCACATGCATAACAAAAGCCCCAACTTTATAAGCAAAGTAGAAGAGAACGGGCATGGTAACTGGGTTACTGATCCAAACAAGTGCGACAGCCAAAGGTAGGTTAACGCCACATGCGACAGCAAGGCCTGCAGACATAATCATTTGGCTTGGTAGAGGGACAAACGCCATGAATAACCCAACAGCGAACGCGCCGGCCGCAGAGCGACGATTAAGGCACCATAAGTTGGGGTTGTACAAAACATTGCCAAAAACTCTCAATGCTTTCTGACGCTTGATTAGCTCATGGTCAGGCATAAATCGTTTGATAAACTTTCTTGGCATAGGAGGAAGCTACTCTCTTGTTTAACACTTGGTTCTTGATTTCATTTGCTGCGACAGTTGTGTCTGCCAGCTTTTGGCCTGTGATGCCACATTGGGTTTGGGCATCATTGATGCTTTTGTTACTTATAGCATCAACAAAGTATAGCGTTTTCCGGAGTGCAAGAGGTCCAGTAACAGCATTGATACTAGTTATTTGCCTTGGGAATACAATTGAAATACAGACAAGTCGATTATTTCAATCTGGGCAGAATACTACCATAAATGCTTCGGTTGTTAGCCTTTTTAGTGAAAATAGCCACGGTTTTGAAAGTGTAATAGTAGCCAGATCAATTGGCGGCGAAAAATTAATCTTTCCTCAATTGATAAAATTACGATTATTTACTCCTTTTAAGTTAACGCTCGGAGATGACGTCTACTTATCTGCGTCCATAAAGCCGGTATGGGGCAAACTCAATGAAGCGGGCTTTGATCTAGAAAAGTACTTGTTTAGTTCCGGCGTGGTTGCCAATGCAACTTACAGAGCCGATACCAAATATCGGATTCACTCTAGCACGAGCTTGCGATCTCAATGGTTTGAAACCAGCCTTGGAAGGTTAAGCCAGCTAGAAAACAAAGACCTCATTATGGCTTTAAGTTTTGGCTATCGAGCTCTAATTAATCCTCAGCGTTGGGATTTGCTTAAAAGTAGTGGCTTGATCCACTTGATGGCTATCTCGGGGCTCCATATTGGGATTGCCTTTGGTATCGGTTATCAGGTCGGAAAGATATTCAGGTTACTGTCACCTTCATTTCTTTGGTTACCCACAATATTCGGGCTCGGTTTAGCCTATTTCTATAGTTGGTTTGCTGGATTCACGCTACCTACATTAAGAGCTTTGGTGATGTGTGTCATCGCAAGTTACTTTTTATGGCGTGGACAAAATATCAGTTTGCTCCGATATGTTGGTTTAAGCTTGTGCGTGGTTCTGCTGATTTGGCCATTTTCAGCATTGTCGAGCAGCTTTTGGTTGTCATTTGGCGCGTTGGGCGCCGTTCTTTATATTGCGTTGAATAGTCAGCCATCCTATTCAAACTCAACATTTATCGACCGAGCACTACAGCTCTTCAAGATTCAGCTAATGCTGACATTCCTGATCACACCGTTTTCGATGATGTTCTTTAGCGGAGTTAGCTTAGTCTCTGTTTTCTACAATTTACTCCTTTTGCCTTGGATATCGATGGTGACAATCCCGCTGTTGTTTTTGGCAATGTTTCTCAGCTTAATATCGGAGTCAGTGTCTGGCTTGGTTGGTATAACAGCGCTAGACAATGGTTTGGTTAGTCAGCTGTGGAAGTTGGTCGACTTGTCGCTTGAGCCTCTCGTATTTAGCCTTCCTTTCTCTGAGCCATTTTGGATTCAAGTCGATAATCATGTGATTGCGCTATCTGTATTCCTTATTTTGTTTTTGGGTTTTGTTAGTCGATATCTCAAGAGAACAGTATCGATATTGGTCATTGCAGTATTTGTGCTGTGGTGGGAATTCGGCAAACCCCAGCAAGGAAAATTAACCATAGATATATTAGATGTCGGACATGGGTTGTCTTTGGTATTGGAAAAGAACAATCAAGTCATTGTTTACGATCTTGGTAATGCATGGCCAGAAGGTTCGGTTGTCGAATCCTTGTTGATTCCTACTTTGAATCAGAGGGGGATTTATGAATTAGAAGGCGTGATTGTGAGTCATTTTGATTCTGACCATGCTGGTGGCTATCCGGCGTTACTTGAGAGCTACGCTCCTAAGTGGATAAGAACCAGTCAGAATATTAATCAACAAACACAATATACCACTCAAACTCGGTCAAATATTCAAGCATGTACTATTGGAGAGGCTTGGAACTGGCAAGCTCTTTTTTTTGAGGTGTTGTGGCCTCCCAAACAAGTGAAGAGGGCGTATAACCCACATTCGTGTGTGGTCAGGCTCTCGGCACCCAGTTTAGAGTTTTCGATGTTACTCACTGGTGATATTGAACTGGTAAGTGAGTGGTTACTAGCTCGTGAAGGTGAGCAGCTCAGGAGTGATGTAATGCTTGTTCCGCATCATGGTAGTGACTCGTCGTCGATTAAACCGTTTATTGAGGCCGTGTCACCTCAGCTAGCGATAGCTTCTTTGGCCAAAGGCAATCAGTGGGGAATGCCGAGCAGATCTGTTGTGGGACGTTATCAGGAAGCAGGGAGTACCTGGCTTGATACTGGAGAAAGTGGACAAATAACCATCACTCTTAGTGAAGAAGGTTGGCAATATCATACGATTAGAGAACAACAAGGCAGGCAGTGGTATAGGCAGATGCTTCGTAAGGGAGTAGAATAGATAGATTATTGTGAGAAAATTAAGCGATTCTATGTCAACACAAACAGATGAAACTACCTGGGTCACATTTAAAAGACTTTGGACTTATATTCGACTATATAAGGCCGGCCTTGGTGTTGCGGTTATTGCGCTTATTATAAATGCCGTCTCTGATACTTATATGATTTCCTTACTAAAGCCGTTACTTGATGAAGGCTTTGGTAATGCTGAATCTGACTTTTTACGCACGCTTCCAATCATTATCTTTGCCATGATGTTCATTCGTGGTGTCAGTGGTTTCGTCTCAACCTATTGCTTGAGCTGGGTTTCTGGCAATGTGGTTATGGAAATTCGTCGCAAAATTTTCAGTCATTTCATGCACATGCCTGTTTCTTTCTTCGATAAAGAACAGACAGGTGCGCTGCTATCTCGAATTACTTACGATTCTGAGCAAGTGTCTGCCGCGACGAGTAAAGCGCTAGTCAGCATTGTGCGTGAAGGTGCAAGCATTATTGGCTTGCTAACATTGATGTTCTGGAACAGCTGGCAGTTGTCTTTGGTTCTATTTGCGGTTGCTCCTCTTGTTGCGTGGGCGATCAGCATTGTATCGAAGCGATTTAGAAAGATTTCTAAAAACATGCAAACTAGCATGGGCCACGTTGCTTCTTCTGCGGAACAAATGTTAAAAGGCCACAAGGTGGTTCTTACTTACGGTGGTCAGGATCTAGAAAAACACCGCTTTGACAAAGTAAGTAACCAGATGCGCCAACAAAGCATGAAGTTAATCACCGCTCAAGCCGCTGCTAACCCGATCATTCAAATGATCGCTTCGGTTGCGATTGTAGTGGTTCTTTTCTTGGCGAGTGTCGACTCTATCAAAGCAGAACTAACGCCGGGTACATTCACTGTTGTGTTCTCTGCAATGTTTGGTTTGTTGCGTCCACTAAAAGCACTAACTAACGTAACGTCTGAATTCCAACGCGGTATGGCAGCAAGTACCACGCTATTTGGTTTGATGGATCTAGATACAGAACAAAACAAAGGCACGTTGAAACCTGAAACCGTAACTGGTGAAGTTGCAGTAAAAGATGTGACGTTTACTTATGATGGTGCAGAGAAACCAGCACTTGATAAGGTGAGTTTCAATATTCCGAAAGGTAGGACAGTCGCACTTGTCGGCCGTTCAGGTTCGGGCAAGAGTACCATCGCTAACCTGTTTACTCGTTTCTATGACGTAGACTCAGGTTCAATTGAGCTTGATGGCCACGACATTCGTGATTACGAATTGAGAAACCTACGTGAGCACTTTGCTCTTGTTTCTCAAAATGTTCACCTGTTTAACGATACGGTCGCGAACAACATCGCGTATGCCGCAGAAGAGCAATATACTCGTGAACAGATTGAACACGCAGCCAAGCTTGCTCATGCGAGTGAGTTTATCGAAGGCATGGAAAATGGCATCGATACCGTTGTTGGTGAAAATGGCGCAAGCCTTTCTGGTGGTCAAAGACAGCGTATTGCGATTGCACGCGCTCTATTAAGAGATGCACCTGTGCTGATTCTTGATGAGGCGACGTCTGCATTGGATACTGAATCAGAGAGAGCGATTCAGTCTGCATTGGAAGAACTACAAAAAGATAAGACTGTATTGGTGATTGCTCACCGTTTATCTACTATCGAGCAAGCCGATGAGATCTTAGTGGTTGATGATGGCCATATTGTAGAAAGAGGCGCGCACGCAGAACTAATCGCACATGATGGCGCTTATGCGCAGTTACACCGAATTCAATTCAGTGGATAAGATTAGGTCTTGTTGTGATCGAAAAGATTTGGTTTAACAATCACCCTTTGAAATATCTTCTCTGGCCGCTATTGTGGCCACTGAGTCTGCTGTTCAAAATGATCAGCGGTCAACGTCGTGACGCTTATCTATCGGGGAAGAAAGAAACCTACCGTCCACCACTGCCAGTAATTGTTGTTGGTAATATTACCGCTGGTGGTAATGGTAAAACACCAGTTGTGATTTGGTTGGTTGAGATGTTGCAAGCCAACGGCTTTAAACCAGGTGTGGTGTCGCGAGGTTATGGAGCTAAAGCGCCAAGCTATCCACTCGTACTAGATGAAAATACACCAGCCGAATATTCGGGTGATGAACCTCGTTTGATTCGAAAGCGAACTGGTTGTCCTGTTGCGGTTGACCCTGTACGGGCGAATGCAGTAAAGGCTTTGTTGAGTGAAGGTGTTAATGTCATCATCACTGATGATGGTCTCCAGCATTATGCGCTTGAACGTGACATTGAATTTTCAGTTATCGATGGTGCAAGACGTTTTGGTAATGAGTGTTTGATTCCACTCGGTCCATTACGAGAGCCAGTATCACGTTTGGATGATGTAGATTTCTTGATTAATAATGGCGGAAAGGAGCAAGGGCGAGAGTTTTCAATGTCTTTGCAACCAAGCCAAGCTGTGAATCTAAAAACTGGTCAGAAAATATCGGTAGCAGAACTGCAGAAGCTTGTGGCTTTTGCTGGAATAGGTCATCCGCCACGCTTTTTTAAAACATTAAACGATCTTGATGGTGATGTGGTTTTCACACAGGGCTTCGCCGACCACCAAGATTTTGATAAAGATGAACTTCATGCCTTAGCTAAGAAAGGCATGAATCTGATTATGACAGAAAAAGACGCTGTAAAATGCGAGGAATATGCTCAAGACAACTGGTGGTATCTTCCAGTTTCTGCGCAGTTTGATGAAGGTTCGCAACAGCAAATTTTAAAAAGAATAAAAGAGGTTATGGAATACTATGGATCACCGTCTACTTGAGATCGTTGCTTGCCCTGTATGTAAAGGTAAACTAACTTTTGACAAGGATAAGCAAGAGCTTGTTTGTAAAATTGATCGCCTTGCTTACCCAATTAAAGAGGGTATTCCTGTTCTTTTAGAACCTGAAGCTCGCACCGTTTCTATGGATGAGGGTAAGTAATGTCTTATACGGTTGTTATACCTGCAAGATATCAATCGAGCCGTTTACCAGGAAAGCCACTTGCTGACATTGGTGGCAAGCCGATGATTCAATGGGTATACGAACAGTCAATGAAGGCGGGTGCCGATAACGTTATTATCGCTACCGACGACGCTCGAGTTGAAAAAGCGGCTAAAGCATTTGGCGCGACCGTTTGTATGACATCACCGAATCATGAGTCAGGCACTGAGCGCCTAGCTGAAGTGATTGAAGTTATGAATATTCCTGATGATCATATAATCGTGAATGTTCAGGGTGATGAGCCACTTATCCCACCTGCGATCATTAATCAGGTTGCGAACAATCTTGCGAACAGTACTGCTCCGATGGCAACGTTAGGTGTGGAAATCACTCATGCTGATGAAGTGTTTAACCCTAACGCCGTTAAAGTTGTAACCGATAAAGACGGTTATGCCTTGTATTTCAGCCGAGCAACCATCCCTTGGGATCGCGATGCTTACGCGAACAACGGTACTGCAGCGGAATCTCCTTTGCTGCGTCATATTGGTATCTATGCTTATCGAGCGGGTTTCATCAATACCTACATCAACTGGGAACCAAGTACTCTTGAGCGTATTGAGTGCCTAGAGCAATTACGAGTGCTTTGGTACGGTGAAAAAATCCATGTAGATGTTGCGGCTGAAGCACCAGCTGCTGGTGTTGATACGCCTGAAGACCTTGAAGCGGTTCGAGCTATTATTGGCTAAGCTTCTTTGAGCGACTACTTCTTTGCTCTACAAAAATGCAAAATCATGAGCCTTGCTTGTTGCGAGGCTTTTTTCTATCTATCGAAAAGTACGCTATCGAAAAGCGGATGCGTGTCTGATTGACCTAAGCAAACGGATATTGAGTCGGTTGCATTGGTTTATGCATCATCAACACGGAATTATCTGAGATTTACCTCGCTCGACTTTCAATTTTTCTCTATAATATGCCGCCTATAAAGTAGTGGCGAATCGCTAGTACAGAATAAAACTTACGACAAAACGTGGAGTAAAAGATGCCTTCTCAAAGCCCAGTGATTACGGTTGATGGACCAAGTGGTGCAGGTAAAGGTACCCTGTGTATGTTGCTAGCAGATAAGCTAGGCTTTCATCTTCTAGACTCAGGTGCGATCTATCGCGTATTGGCTTTAGCGGCAATTCACCATGGTGTGGATACTGAATCAGAAGATGCTTTAGTACCGCTTGCTACACACTTAGACGTGCAGTTTATTGCTGAAGGCGACTTAGTTAAGGTTATACTAGAAGGTGAAGATGTGTCTGGTGAACTTCGTAAAGAAGAGACGGGCATGGCGGCTTCAAAAGTTGCTGCTTTACCTCGCGTTCGTGAAGCACTGCTTCGTCGTCAACGTGCATTCAGCGCCGCGCCTGGTTTGGTTGCAGATGGCCGTGACATGGGAACGGTTGTGTTTCCTGAAGCTGAAGCGAAAATATTTTTAGATGCAAGTGCTGAAGAGCGTGCGAGTCGCCGCCTTAAACAGTTGCAACAGAAGGGGTTAGATGTTAAATTTGACGACCTTTTGAGCGAGATCCAAGAGCGAGACGATCGAGATCGTAATCGCCCAGTGGCGCCACTTCGCCCTGCAGAGGATGCTCTCGTGCTTGACTCCACCTCAATGAATATTGAGCAGGTAGTAGAAAAAGCACTACACTATATTGAATCGAAACTGGCTGGGTAATTTCGCCGAGCTAGTACGAACGTTGGTCGCAAGGATGATGACCGGCGAATTTATCAACCCCATGCGGTAGGATACCCATGGACGTTTAATTATTGAAGATTAAATAATGACTGAATCTTTTGCTCAACTCTTTGAAGAGTTTCTATCTGAAACTGAATTCCAACAAGGCAGCATCGTTAAAGGTACTGTAGTAGCTATCGAGAACGGTTTCGTTCTTGTAGACGCTGGTCTTAAGTCTGAATCTGCTATCCCTGCTGAACAATTCAAGAACGCTGCTGGCGAACTTGAAGTTGAAGTTGGTGCTGAAGTAGACGTAGCTCTAGACGCTGTTGAAGATGGTTTCGGTGAGACTCAACTTTCTCGTGAGAAAGCTAAGCGTCACGAAGCTTGGATCGTACTTGAGAAAGCTTGCGAAGAAGCTGAAACTGTTGTTGGTATCATCAACGGTAAAGTTAAAGGCGGTTTCACTGTTGAACTTAACGGTATCCGTGCTTTCCTTCCAGGTTCTCTAGTAGACGTACGTCCTATCCGTGACACTGCTCACCTAGAAAACAAAGAGCTAGAGTTCAAAGTAATCAAGCTAGACCAGAAGCGTAACAACGTTGTTGTTTCTCGTCGTGCTGTTATCGAATCTGAAAACAGTGTTGAGCGTGACGAACTTCTTGAAACTCTACAAGAAGGTACTGAAGTTAAAGGTATCGTTAAGAACCTTACTGACTACGGTGCATTCGTTGACCTTGGCGGTGTTGATGGTCTTCTACATATCACAGATATGGCTTGGAAGCGCGTTAAGCACCCATCAGAGATCGTTAACGTTGGTGACGAAATCCTAGTTAAAGTTCTTAAGTTCGACCGTGAGCGCACTCGTGTTTCACTAGGTCTTAAGCAACTAGGCGAAGATCCATGGGTAGCAATCGCTAAGCGTTACCCAGAAGGTCACAAGCTTTCTGGTCGTGTTACAAACCTAACTGACTACGGCTGCTTCGTTG
Source organism: Vibrio sp. TMPB1044 (assembly GCF_030442075.1). Taxonomy (NCBI): domain Bacteria; kingdom Pseudomonadati; phylum Pseudomonadota; class Gammaproteobacteria; order Vibrionales; family Vibrionaceae; genus Vibrio; species Vibrio sp. TMPB1044. The sequence continues at coordinate 135,268 of NZ_JAUJED010000003.1, forward strand.
AAATCGAAGAAGGCGTTGAAGGTCTAGTACACGTTTCTGAAATGGATTGGACTAACAAGAACATCCACCCTTCTAAAGTTGTTAATGTTGGCGACGAAGTTGAGGTTATGGTTCTTGATATCGACGAAGAGCGTCGTCGTATCTCTCTAGGTCTGAAACAGTGTAAAGCTAACCCATGGCAGTCATTTGCAGAAATGCAAGCTAAGGGCGACAAAGTTACTGGTAAGATCAAGTCTATCACTGACTTTGGTATCTTCATCGGTCTAGAAGGCGGTATCGACGGTCTAGTACACCTATCTGACATTTCTTGGAACGCTGCAGGCGAAGAAGCTGTACGTGAATACAAGAAAGGCGACGAAATCTCTGCTGTTGTTCTAGCAGTAGATGCAGAGCGTGAGCGTATTTCTCTTGGCGTTAAGCAAATGGAAAACGACCCGTTCAACGCATACGTTGCTGACAACAAGAAAGGTGTTCTTGTAAACGGTACTGTTACTGCAGTTGACGCGAAAGGCGCTACTATCGAGCTAATCGAAGGCGTTGAAGGTTACATCCGCGCTTCTGAAGTTTCTCGCGACCGTATCGAAGATGCATCTCTAATCCTAAGCGTTGGCGACAGCGTTGAAGCGAAGTTCACTGGTGTAGACCGTAAGAACCGCGTAATCAACCTATCTATCAAAGCTAAAGATGAAGCTGATGAGCAAGAAGCAATGGCTTCACTGAACAAGTCTGAAGAAGGCGCGTTCGGTAACGCAATGGCAGACGCATTCAAAGCTGCTAAAGGCGAATAATAGCTTCTCATTAAGAGAATTATAGCTATCTAGCCAAGAAAGGAGCCGTAAGGCTCCTTTTTTTTTGCTTATTTTTCCGATAGGTCTATAATTTCTAAAAAGAAAACCAACGAGGGTAACTATGACTAAGTCTGAATTGATTGAAAGACTATGCGCTGAGCAAACGCATCTTTCTGCAAAAGAAATTGAAGACGCTGTAAAAGACATTTTAGAGCACATGGCTTCAACACTAGAAAGTGGTGATCGAATCGAAATTCGCGGCTTTGGCAGCTTTTCTCTGCATTACCGTGAGCCTCGTGTTGGACGTAATCCTAAAACTGGTGACAAGGTTGAGTTGGAAGGCAAATACGTTCCTCACTTTAAACCAGGTAAAGAGCTACGTGAACGAGTAAACTCAGGACTGTAGCCTACTTATCGGAATTAAGAAAAGCGGCATACTATAATGTATGCCGCTTTTTTATGACCATAATATGGTGGTCTGATTAGTAATTTTCCTGCATAATCGTACAGCTAACTAACCAATGAGTGATGAACTATGAAAATTATAAAAATAGTCGCCGTTATCGCACTTTTCCTAATTGCACTGGCTTTAGGCTCTCAAAACCAAACAACTGTGAATTTCAACTATCTGCTAGCTCAAGGTGACTTCCATCTATCAAGTTTACTAGGCGTTGTGTTCGTTTCAGGCTTCGGCCTTGCTTGGTTAGTCTTTGGCAATATGCACATGCGGTCTCAGCTAAAAATTCATCGCTTGAAGAAGCAACTCAATAAGCAATCAAAGCAGGTCGCTGCTGATACTAAAGCTTAAAGGCTATATTTGATGTTAGAGTTACTGTTCTTACTTTTGCCCATCGCAGCCGCTTATGGTTGGTATATGGGTAATCGTAATGCTCAGCAAGAAAAACAAAAGCAATCACACCAGATCTCCCGTCAATACGTGACGGGTTTGAACCTATTACTGTCAGACCAATCTGACAAAGCGGTTGATCACTTCATTGAACTACTTCAAGTAGACAATGAAACTATTGATACTCATTTGGCTTTGGGCAACTTGTTCCGCTCAAGAGGCGAAGTCGACCGCGCTATTCGTATTCACCAAAATCTTATCTCCCGTTCGGGGCTTACTCTCGAGCAGAAAAATCTCGCACTGCAACAATTAGCTAAAGACTACATGGTCTCTGGTTTTCTTGATCGCGCCGAAAAAATCTTTGAACAGCTTGTAGAAGAACCCGACCACAAAGAGGGTGCTTTGCAGCAGTTAGTTGCTATTTATCAGCAAACTCGAGAGTGGAATAAGGCTATCCATTACGGAAATATCCTCGTTAAGCTTGGTAAGAAGAAAATGAAGATGCGTGGGACAGTAGCGCATTTTTGGTGTGAACTTGCGATGCAGGAACAAGCTGATGGCAATCGCTCAAAAGCACTTCAGCACTTCAAGAAGGCGCTTTCTGAAGACCCTAAATGTGTCCGTGCCAGTATTGCTTTAGGTAAGTTCCACTTAGCGAATGAAGATTACCAAAAGACAATTGATTGTCTGGAGTCGGTACTCGAACAAGATATCGATTTTATTAGTGAGGTGTTGCCAACCCTTGCTGAGTGTTACCACAAACTTGGGCAAGAAGCGCTACTGGTCGAGTTCCTTAAAGCGTGTATCCAGAATAAAGCCGGTGTATCCGCTGAATTGATGCTTGCTCAGTTGGTCGCGCATCATGAAGACATTGGTTCTGCTCAAGAGTTACTGACCAAGCAGCTTGTCAAAAACCCAACTATGAAAGGTTTTTATCGATTAATCGATTATCACCTAGCAGAAGCCGAAGAAGGTCGAGCAAAAGAAAGTTTAACTACGCTTCAATCTATGGTTGGTGAACAGCTTAAGGTTAAGCCTCATTATCGTTGTCGTCAGTGTGGATTCTCAACACACTCAATGTATTGGCACTGCCCTTCATGTAAGGGGTGGGGAACGATCAAGCCTATTCGTGGGTTGGATGGTGAATAGATTTGTGGTCATTAAAAGACCAAATTATTAATTGCAGCTTTCGGGCTGCATTTTTATGACTGTTATATATCGCCTGCAAGGGTAGATAGATATTTTTTAAGAAAGTTAACTGCGTTAGGAGATGAAATGAACGACCAAAAAATCATTGTAGCCTTGGATTATGACAACCAAGCGGATGCGTTAGCCTTTGTTGATCGTATTGACCCAGCATCTTGCCGCCTTAAAGTGGGTAAAGAGATGTTCACCCTGTTTGGTCCTGAGTTTGTTCGTGAATTACACAAGCGTGGTTTTTCAGTATTCTTGGACCTAAAGTTCCACGATATCCCGAACACATGTTCAAAAGCCGTTCGTGCAGCCGCTGAACTAGGCGTATGGATGGTAAATGTACACGCAAGTGGCGGTGAGCGCATGATGACGGCTTCTCGCGAAATTTTGGAGCCTTACGGTAAAGATCGTCCATTGCTGATTGGCGTAACAGTACTGACGAGCATGGAGCAATCGGATCTAGCGGGCATCGGGTTGGATCTAGAACCACAGCAACAAGTGATGCGTTTAGCTTCTCTTACAAAAAACTCTGGTCTCGACGGTGTGGTGTGTTCAGCACAAGAAGCTTCTTTATTGAAAGGTGCGCTTGGTCAGGAGTTTAAACTAGTGACTCCAGGTATCCGCCCTGTTGGCGCTGATGTTGGTGATCAGAAGCGCATCATGACGCCTTCTAAAGCGATTGAATCAGGTTCTGACTACTTGGTTATCGGTCGTCCAATTACTCAAGCTGTAGACCCTGCAGCTGTGCTTGCTGAGATCAACGGCACGCTAGCTTAACTTTCTCTTATAGCTAGCGCGAAACAAATAAGAAGGCCAGCAAATAGCTGGCCTTCTTTGTTTGGATTGGAGCGTGCTTTCTTAGCGGATTATACTGGTGCGCCACTGTGGAATTTAAAGTCGCTGTCGTCTGAGGTGATCAGATCCGCTTCTACTTGAGCGAAGTGGGCGATACGTTCCGAGATATCTTTACCTGCGATTTGCTCTGCTAACTCAAGGTAATCTTGGTAGTGACGAGCTTCTGAACGAAGTAGGGATACGTAAAACTTCTCCATGTCTTCTTCTAAGAAAGGGGCCAGTTTTGCAAAACGTTCACAAGAGCGTGCTTCAATAAACGCGCCGATGATAAGCTTATCAACTAAAGCATCAGGTTCGTAAGTCTTAACTTGTTTGATCAAGCCTTTAGCATAACGACCCGCCTCGATCGGTTGGTAAGTCACGCCTTTCTTCTCCATCAACTCCATGACTTGGTAGAAGTGATGCAGCTCTTCTTTGATCAGTAGTACCATCTTATCGATCAGGTCAGCACCGTAATTACAGCCTTCTTTCGCTGTGATTTGCTTGGATACGTTGCTTTTACCACGCAGAGACTCTAAGTCTCCGATACGACGGTAAGCAAATTGCTCGTACGGCAAAATCCATTCATTCAGTTGCTTTGCACTTTCTTTATCAACGGCGTACTTGCGGATAAGGAACAAAGCACTCTGTGCCGCCTTAAGTTCACAAAGCATGTGGTCGCGTAGAATGATGTGCAGATTTTCAGGCTTTTTGGCTTCATCGATCCATGAATCTGGCGTTTCAGCTTTAAGAAAAGAGTGGATTGGAGCTAATAATTCTTGATACATGGTCAGGGCAAGTTTGTTGATAATGCGAGATTTTATCACAGCTCAAGAGATCTCCCTATACAGAGAAAGGAAATTCGACAGGCACAAAAAAGGCCGCCTATTTGTGTAAATAAGGCGGCCTTTAAGTGTTGAGTTAGACTGTTACCATTTCTTCTTCTGACCAAAGAGGGCATCCATGTCGTCATCACGTTCTTTAGATTCGATCTGTTGTAAATCTTGCGCGTTTTTATCTTGGCGCTTCTGATCAAGCTCGTTAAGCATCTGCTGAAGCTTTTCTTTTGCTTGAGTTGAATATGAATCGTTCTTGGTGGCTAGTGCGTCAATACCTTTACGCAGTAACTGAATTGCCGTTCCTGGTTGTCCGCGAGAAATCGAGTCGTTTGCACGCTTGATAACATTTTCGATGTTGATGCGAATTTGAATCGTCTCTAGACGAGCGTTTTCAACCACATAAGCTTGAGTCTCGAAGCGGCCTTTATTGTGCTCGTTACGCACCGTGTCACGTAGGCGCTTAACGAGCTTAAGCATCATGATTGCTTGCTTGTCACTGCTTGGCACGCGGAAAGTAGTGCTTTCACCACCTTGGTAGTTCTCTTTAAGTTGCGTGATCTGTTGTTTTACACTTTCAATGCGTTGGGCAAGCTGCTTGTTTTTAGGATCGAGCTGATACATGTTTTCTAATGCATCTAGAATTCGATTGTTTAAGCATATAAGAAGATCTTGGCTAAACGGCATATGGTGAGCATTGCCAATCAGCTCTTCTGTTCCGTCAATAATGGTTAGATAACGAGATGCTTCCTGTTTCTTCGCTGTTTCTACCTTAACTTTGTATTGAAGCATGATGTTGTAGCCTAAAACCAACACCAAAAGAACGGCTACTAAGGCGATTATTAAACCAATATTCATATATTTGTGTCTGCTTATTGTTTTCTATAGCTAACTAGAGAGGATACACGATTCCATTGTGTATCGGCACTCGTAAATTGCAATTTCTGATTATCTCTTGTTGAGCGAAATCGGCAATCAAAATTTACCAACTAATGTATGAGAATGAGGACTTGGTTGCAAAGCGTTAGTGATGTTTTTGTTTGTTGAGCTATAAAAATTCAATTTTTCTGTCATTTCTGTGCTCGAAGCGTTATAACTAATGATTATATTACACGAGACTATCACGCTCTCTTTGCAAATAAGTTAGCACAGAAATGAGTAAAGGATTACGAGGTTAGATATGAAGTTACAGCAACTGAAGTACATTGTTGAGGTTGTAAACCATAACCTAAATGTTTCAGCGACAGCAGAGAGTTTGTATACATCTCAGCCTGGCATTAGTAAGCAAGTTAGATTACTTGAAGATGAGCTAGGTATTCAGATTTTCGAGCGTAGTGGTAAGCATTTAACACAGGTTACCCAAGCGGGTGAGGATATCATTCGTATCTCTCAAGAGATTTTGGCTCGTGTTGAAAGTATTAAAGCCGTAGCCGGCGAGCACACTCATCCCGAGATGGGCACGTTGAATATCTCAACCACTCATACTCAAGCTCGTTATGCACTGCCTGATGTGATTAAAGGTTTCACGGCGCGCTATCCAAAAGTATCGCTTCACATGCACCAAGGCACACCAAGCCAAATGTCAGAAGCAGTCGCTAAGGGGACAGCGAATTTTGCGATTGCAACGGAAGCGCTGCACCTATACCAAGACGCAATTATGCTGCCTTGTTATCACTGGAACCGTTCGATCGTCGTGACCAAAGATCACCCTCTGGCACAGAAGCGCAATATCACGATTGAAGATCTTGCGGCTTATTCCCTAGTGACCTACGTATTTGGTTTCACTGGACGTTCTGAGCTTGATACGGCGTTCAACAAAGTTGGTCTAACACCGCGCGTTGTGTTTACCGCAACCGATGCAGACGTCATCAAAACCTACGTTCGTATGGGCATTGGTGTTGGTGTCATCGCAAGTATGGCGATTGACCACGAGCAAGATACTGACTTGATTGCGATTGATGCGAGCCATCTATTTGGTGCAAGCACAACCAGTATTGGCTTTAGAAAAGGTACCTTCCTGCGTTCTTACATGTTTGACTTTATGGAGCGTTTTGCGCCGCACCTAACTCGCCCAGTGGTTGAGCAAGCTATTTCTTTGAAATCGAATGAAGAGATCGAAGAGATGTTTAAAGATATTGAGCTACCTGTTCGTTAATCTCATCGTGTAAATCTAGATTTTTATTCGGCCTGTATTTGCAGGCCGTTTTTCTTTTGGGCTTTAGCTTTCGTTTTAGTTCTCGTTATCGCCCCTTTCCATTTTGACCTCTTCCCCCTACAATCCACGCATCATAGGGGGAAGCATGCATTCACGATTTAAAATACTCGATTCATTTTTGCTAGAGCACCAGATTTACTGGCGTTCAGAGCCTTTTCACCTATGCCAAACTCAACAGCAGCCTTGGAAAGAGGTCAATCGTCCACTCGTTGATTGGTTAGAAAGCTTAAATAATGAAAGCATTCAAACTTTAAAAGAGCAGCCCAAGCTTTTGGTTGAGGAACTGACTCGCTTCCTCCCTGAATTAGATACTGCCACTCAGAATATCCAGTTCGATAACACAGCTTTGGTTGGTTTAGACCTCCCTCGTGGTACTGCTGAGGGTATTCCTGGCCGAAAGCTATATCAAGTTATCGCGATGGGCGAGGCTGTATTAGATCATCACCATGGCAAAGAGTGGCTCGAGTGGTGTTCTGGTAAAGGCTTTCTTGGTCGAATTCTATCTCAACAATCTGATCAAAAAGTCACTAGCTTTGAATGGCAGCAATCGTTATGCGAAAGCGGACAAAAGATTGCGGATGACCAGAAATTAGAGATGAACTTTGTTCAAGGTGATGCGTTTTCTGACGATGCCGATGACGTATTTAACTCAAACCAACATGCCGTAGCCCTTCATGCTTGTGGCGATCTTCATGTTGAGCTGGTTAAAAAGTCAGTGTCACATGGGTTACCCGCGGTCACGATTTCCCCTTGTTGTTATCATCTTATTCGAAGCGAAAACTACCAAGCGATGTCTTCTGTCGCGAAAAGATCAGCATTAACGTTAAGTAAGAGCGACTTAAGAATCCCGCTTCAAGAAACCGTAACTGGTGGTGAAAGAGTAAAGAGACATCGCCAACTAGAGATGAGCTATCGTCTAGGCTTCAGGCAGTTACTTAAGGCTGAACTTCATATTGAAGAATACATTCCTGTACCGAGCATCAAAAAATCAGAGTTAGCTGAGGGTTTTGAATCATTCTGCCGCTGGGCATCTGATGTGAAAGAGATGTCGCTTGGTTCAGATATCGATTTTGACTCTTATTTGGTTCAAGGCGAAGTGCTTTTCTGGGAAATGGAAAAGCTGAGTTTGGTTCAACAAGTCTTTAGAAGACCTTTAGAGGTATGGCTAGCTTTAGATCGCGCTATCTATCTACAAGAGCAAGGTTATGAAGCCTCGATTGAAGAGTTCTGCGAACGCAGTATTACGCCAAGAAACCTATTGATTCATGGGATTAAAATCGAGCACTAGTGGTAAACCGTACTATTACGTGTTTTTTCGACCTAAATCCATTAATGCAAAATAAAGCTATAGATACAAATAAAGTCATAAACGCAAAAAAGCCAGCGCGACATAATGTCGTACTGGCTTTTTGTTTAATGTGTATCAATCAACTGAACGCTTCAACGAGAAAATTATTACGTTCAGTTAACCACTACATCATTAGTTAAACATTGCGATTGCTTCAGCTGGATCTACGTATTCAAGGTCAAAGCTCTCTGCAACTTCTTTACAAGTTACTTTACCGTGAATGACGTTTAGACCTTCTAGGAAGCCTTCATCAGACAGAAGTGCTTCGCGGTAGCCTTTGTTCGCTAACTTAACAATGTAAGGAAGTGTTGCATTGTTTAGTGCGTAAGTTGAAGTACGCGCTACAGCACCTGGCATGTTTGCAACACAGTAGTGAACTACGTCATCAACAATGTAAGTTGGGTCTGCATGAGTGGTTGCGTGAGATGTCTCGAAACAACCGCCTTGGTCGATTGCAACGTCAACAACAGCTGAACCTGGCTTCATCTTAGCGATGTGCTCTTTTGTAACCAGTTTAGGCGCTGCTGCACCAGGGATTAGTACTGCACCAATCACTAGGTCTGCTTCTAGAACATGCTTCTCGATAGCGTCTTCAGTAGAATAAACCACTTTTGCGCGACCTTGGAACTCTTCATCAAGACGACGAAGAGTATCTACGTTACGGTCAAGAATTGTAACATCAGCGCGAAGGCCAACAGCCATACGTGCTGCGTTAGCACCTACAACACCACCGCCAACAACAACAACTTTTGCTGGTTCAACACCTGGAACGCCACCAAGAAGAAGACCACAACCACCGTTAGATTTCTCTAATGTTTGTGCACCTGCTTGAATAGACATACGACCAGCTACTTCAGACATTGGTGCTAATAGTGGCAAGCGACCCATATTATCTGTTACAGTCTCATAGGCTACGCAGACAGCTTTGCTCTTGATAAGCTCTTCAGTTTGTGGAAAATCTGGTGCAAGGTGTAAATAGGTAAATAATATTTGCCCTTCGCGAAGCATAGCTCGCTCGACAGCTTGAGGTTCTTTAACCTTTACAATCATCTCTGCTTTCGCGAAAACGTCAGCAGCAGTAGGAAGAATGGATGCGCCTACAGCGATGTAATCATCGTCTGAAAAACCGATACCAGTACCGGCATTGGTTTCTACAAAAACTTGGTGGCCGTGTGAGATTAGTTCTCTCACGCTAGCTGGGGTCATACCAACGCGGTATTCGTGGTTCTTGATTTCCTTAGGTACGCCAATGATCATCCTGACTCCTCATTTTATTTTGGTTGTTTTATCTATGTGTAGGGTAATTCTGTCGAATTAATATCTAGTATAGATAGGTTCAGATAAAATTTGATACTGAATATTAAAAAGTTGTAGTATATTTTTTTGCAAGGAAGTAATAAGGTGGAATAAAAAATGGCAGACAATTATAAGAAGCCGTCCAAGGAACTAGATCGTATTGACCGCAACATTCTTAATGAGTTGCAAAAAGACGGTCGTATCTCAAACGTTGAACTCTCAAAACGAGTAGGACTTTCTCCGACTCCATGTCTTGAACGTGTTCGTCGTTTAGAACGTCAAGGTTACATTACTGGGTACACAGCGTTGCTGAACCCACAGTACCTTGATGCTTCACTTTTAGTGTTTGTTGAAATTACGTTGAACCGTGGTGCGCCAGATGTGTTCGAACAATTCAACACCGCTGTGCAGAAACTGGATGACATCCAAGAGTGTCATTTAGTGTCGGGTGATTTTGACTATCTTCTAAAAACACGTGTATCTGATATGGGTGCTTACCGTAAGCTACTGGGTGATACGTTACTTCGTCTACCGGGCGTAAACGACACTCGAACTTACGTAGTAATGGAAGAAGTGAAACAAACCAATCAACTTGTGATTAAAACTCGTTAGTCACAATTGGTGAAATGAAAGAAAGCGGACATTTGTTCCGCTTTCTTGCTTTCTGGAATTGGGTTTTTCTGTTTGATATGGTTAAATCAACAGTAGTTTCATTGAAACGAGCGGCTTCGGCCGCTCGAGATGTTTTTATCCCGTTTAATTATTAAGTTGGTTTATGTTCAAGCAGAGCAGTAATAAAGTAGAAACAATCATTAAAACGAGTGAAGAGCCCCAGTCTCCTCGTTTGAGTGGTTCTCAACGTCTCAAAGAGTGCAGTCTGATTCTCGGTGTTCTCTTCTCTATTCTACTTGCCGTTGCGTTATTAACTTTTAGTCCTGCAGACCCATCATGGTCGCAAACGGCGTGGGGTGGTGACATTCAAAATGCGGGTGGCTACCTAGGTGCTTGGTTGGCGGATACGCTTTTCTTCGTATTTGGTTCTTTGGCTTACCCTTTGCCTATCTTAGTGACGGTTGCTGCGTGGGTATTATTCCGCAAACGTAATGAAGACGAGCAGATCGACTTCATGCTGTGGGGCACTCGCTTACTCGGCCTGACTATCTTAATCCTTACTAGTTGTGGTCTAGCGGATATCAACTTTGACGACATCTGGTACTTTTCATCAGGTGGCGTAGTGGGCGACGTCTTAACCAGCCTTGCACTTCCGACGTTGAATGTTCTTGGTAGTACGCTAGTCCTTCTTTTCTTATGGGGTGCTGGCTTTACTCTATTAACCGGTATTTCTTGGTTAAGCATTGTGGAATGGCTGGGTGAATGTGCCATCAAATTCTTCACATCTGCTGTTAATATGGCTCGTGGCCAAGATCAAGAGCTACTAGAGCCTCAGTTAAGAGAATCAGCAGACCGCGATTTAATCGAAGAGCGTCATCAAGAGCCGACTTACCGTGATGTTCCTGCTTTAGAAGACAACAAAGAATCAACAGAGCATGACCCGCTAGATCCTGCGATGAGCTTTTCCGCGACTAATGATTCTTCAGGTGTGGCGGCAAGTGCGCTAGACAATGCTGCATCGCCGAAGCGTCATTACAATATTCACATGCCAGTCGAAGCTGCTGCGAAGCAAGATGTTGCTGTTCATGAACAACCTCAGGTTCAGCTTCAAGCTGCAATTGAGCCAGAGCAACCGATCCCTACTGCTCCTATTTACCAAACGCCAGAAGAGCCATTAGAAGAAGGTATTGAGCGCTCGAAGCAGTTGAATGCAACGATAGAGCAGCTAGAAAATGCGGCCATGTATGAAGATGATCTAGCGGAACAAGATCAGGTCGACGCGCATGAGTCTCAGGTTGCGTACCAACAATACATGCAGAACGAACAATCAGAAGTTAGCCCTACTCATGCTGAACTTGAAAGTGCTGAACCAGAGTTAGATAGCTCACCACAAGTAAATGGCGAATTCGGTGCTGAAGATGTTCAGCCTGAATCTTTATACGCTTCACCTATAGGCGAGCCAGAAGCAACAGTGGAAGACGATTTCTCTGCACAACCTTCACCGTTTGATGTAACGGAAGATCAAAGCTACGAACAGGCTTCAGATCTTGAATCTGAACAGACTGAAGCTGAGTTAGCTGACGCAGCATTAACCGACGAGCTGTTTGAACCTTTCTCTTACCAAGAAGAACATTCAGAACCTGAACAACCAACAGAGCAAAGCCAAGAACCAGCTGTTGATCTTCCTTGGGAAGAGGTAACGGAAGAAGAACCTTCGCATCAAGATCAAGATGTCGCCGCATTCCAAAGCATTGTTTCTGAAGCACAAGCGAATATGGCAGCGGCGCAGAACCCGTTCTTGGTTCAACAAGATGTTAATTTACCGAAACCTGCTGAGCCATTACCAACGCTTGAATTGTTATTCCACCCTGAAAAGCGTGAAACCTTTATTGACCGTGATGCATTAGAGGCGATTGCTCGCCTTGTTGAATCTAAGCTAGCGGACTATAAGATCAAAGCTGATGTGGTTGATATTTTCCCAGGTCCAGTAATCACTCGATTCGAACTTGATCTGGCTCCAGGCGTGAAAGTGAGCCGTATTTCGGGCCTTTCTATGGACTTGGCTCGTTCGCTCTCTGCATTGGCTGTACGTGTTGTAGAGGTGATTCCGGGTAAACCTTATGTTGGCTTAGAGCTGCCGAACATGAGTCGTCAAACGGTATTCTTCTCAGATGTGGTTGCTAGCCCTCAGTTCCAAGAAGCGAAATCGCCGACGACAGTGGTTCTAGGACAAGACATCGCAGGTGAAGCGGTCATTGCTGATCTATCGAAAATGCCTCACGTTCTGGTTGCTGGTACAACCGGTTCTGGTAAGTCGGTAGGTGTGAACGTAATGATTCTGAGTATGCTTTACAAAGCATCACCGGAAGATGTTCGATTCATCATGATCGACCCGAAAATGCTTGAGTTATCGGTTTACGAAGGCATCCCTCATCTATTGTCTGAAGTGGTAACCGACATGAAAGATGCGTCGAACGCCCTTCGTTGGTGTGTAGGCGAGATGGAACGCCGTTATAAGCTGATGTCAGCGTTAGGCGTTCGTAATATTAAAGGTTACAACGATAAGCTTAAGATGGCTGCGGAAGCGGGTCATCCAATTCACGATCCACTGTGGAAGCCGGGCGACAGCATGGACCCTGAAGCGCCATTGCTTGAGAAGCTGCCTTACATTGTGGTTATCGTTGATGAATTTGCCGACCTAATCATGGTGGTCGGTAAGAAGGTTGAAGAACTGATTGCACGTTTGGCACAAAAAGCTCGTGCGGCGGGTGTTCACTTGATCCTAGCGACGCAGCGTCCTTCGGTGGATGTTATTACCGGCCTTATCAAAGCGAACATTCCAACTCGTGTGGCCTTTACGGTATCAACCAAAACGGATTCACGAACTATCCTTGACCAAGGTGGTGCCGAATCACTATTGGGCATGGGTGATATGCTTTACTTGCCGCCGGGTTCTAGTCATACAACTCGTGTTCATGGTGCCTTTGCGTCTGATGACGATGTACACGCAGTCGTGAATAACTGGAAAGCGCGTGGTAAGCCAAACTATATTGATGAAATCACCAACGGTGAACAAACTCCTGAAACCTTGCTTCCGGGCGAGAAGATGGAAGGTGATGAAGAAGTCGATCCTCTGTTTGATCAAGTAGTAGAACACGTTGTTCACTCACGTCGTGGTTCAGTTTCTGGCGTACAGCGTCGATTCAAGATCGGTTATAACCGCGCAGCACGTATTGTTGAGCAACTTGAAGCGCAAGGTATCGTAAGTGCGCCGGGCCATAACGGTAACCGAGAAGTCTTAGCGCCAGCGCCACCAAAAGATTAGGTCAACACGCCCTATGAACTTATGTCCATTAAGTCGGTCAAATCGAGAATATGACCGACTTATGTTTTAACAGGATTATTGATGAAAAAAGTATTTGCACTTTTATTTATGAGCTTCTCAGTATTTGCTTCTCCGAAAGAAGAGCTGAGTAGCCGTTTGGCATTGAACGCAGGTTTTAGTGCTGACTTTAAACAAGTTGTGACCAGCCCTGATGGTGATGTAGTAATGGAAGGCGAGGGCACTGTAGAGATTGCGCGCCCTAGCTTATTCCGCTGGGAAACCACGTTCCCTGATGAAAACCTATTGGTATCTGATGGCCAAAGCTTGTGGTACTACAGCCCGTTCATTGAGCAAGTGAGCATTTACTGGCAAGAACAAGCGACGTCGCAAACGCCTTTCGTACTGCTGACTCGTAACCAAGAAAGCGATTGGGATAACTACAACGTCGCGCAAACGGGTAACCAATTTACACTAACACCAACGGCAGCGGACTCTAATCAGGGTGACTTCCAGATTAATATCACCGAGAGCGGCATTGTTCAGGGCTTTAATGTGATTGAACAAGACGGTCAAAAAGGTGAGTTTACCTTTAGCAATGTTGACTTGGGTAAACCTGCAGCAGACCGTTTTACTTTTGTGGCGCCGGAAGGTGTCGAGGTCGACGACCAAAGAAACTGATCTAAACAAGCAGATCGTTTGGTAGTACGTCGATAGGCATTAATGCCATCAACGAATCAAGAGATTGCAATTGAGTAATTACAGCTTAGATTTTGCGGGGGACGAAGATTTTCGTCCCCTTGCTGCTCGTATGAGACCGGAAACTGTCGAGCAGTACATCGGTCAGCAGCATATATTAGGCCCAGGTAAACCACTTCGCAGAGCATTGGAAGCGGGCCATATCCACTCGATGATTTTGTGGGGGCCTCCGGGCACCGGTAAAACGACGTTAGCCGAAGTAGCAGCAAACTATGCGAATGCAGAAGTTGAACGCGTATCGGCGGTAACTTCGGGCGTAAAAGACATTCGTATTGCGATTGAAAAAGCGCGCGAGAACAAGCAAGCAGGGCGCAGAACCATCCTGTTTGTGGACGAAGTCCATCGCTTTAACAAAAGTCAGCAGGATGCTTTTCTGCCTCATATCGAAGATGGTACCGTGACCTTTATTGGTGCGACGACAGAAAACCCTTCTTTTGAATTGAACAATGCTTTGTTGTCACGTGCGCGTGTCTACAAACTGACTTCTCTCAATACCGAGGATATTTCCCTCGTTATCCGCCAAGCGATTGAAGATAAGCAACGCGGGTTAGGTGATGTGCCTGCTGATTTTGCTGATAATGTTTTAGATCGCCTTGCAGAACTGGTTAACGGCGACGCGCGTATGTCGCTTAACTATCTTGAACTGCTGTATGACATGGCAGAAGACAACGATAAAGGCGAGAAAGCGATAACCTTGCAGTTGCTGGCTGAAGTGGCCGGTGAGAAGGTCGCTCGTTTTGATAATAAAGGCGACATTTGGTACGACCTAATATCTGCAGTTCATAAGTCAATTCGTGGTTCAAACCCTGATGCCGCTTTATATTGGTCGGCACGCATGATTGCGGCAGGTTGCGATCCTCTGTATATCGTTAGACGCTTGCTGGCGATTGCTTCTGAAGATATTGGCAATGCTGACCCTCGCGCAATGCAAGTCGCGATGTCGGCTTGGGATTGTTTTACACGTATTGGCCCTGCTGAAGGGGAGCGTGCGATTGCACAGGCGGTTGTTTATCTCGCGTGTGCACCAAAGAGTAACGCCGTTTATACAGCTTGGAAGCAAGCGTTAACAGACGCGCACAATCTGCCTGAGTATGAAGTCCCTCATCATTTGCGGAATGCACCCACAACTTTGATGAAGGACATGGGCTACGGGCAAGAATACCGTTATGCTCATGACGAACCTGGAGCCTACGCGGCTGGCGAAAAGTATCTGCCTCCTGAAATGGGAGAGAAGCAATACTATTTCCCAACAAAACGAGGCTTAGAGACCAAAATTGGCGAGAAGCTAGATTATCTGGCGGATTTGGACGCAAAAAGCCCACAAAAACGCTATGAAAAGTAGTCTTTTTTGGATATCGTTACCTAGTCATAAAAATTCAATTAAATCGTTAAAAGTTGGTCGAAATAGCACCAGTTTTAGAGGTTTAGCAGTGATTCAGTAGCAAACTACTGAATATTCAAATAACTAAAGCATAGGATTAGCAATGCTGGATTCTAAATTACTTCGAGCTGAGCTGGATGAAACAGCGGCAAAATTAGCACGTCGAGGCTTCACCCTTGATGTAGAGACAATTCGTGAACTTGAAGAAAAACGTAAGTCCCTTCAGATGAAAACTGAAGAGCTACAAGCGTTACGTAACTCTCGATCGAAGTCCATTGGTCAAGCGAAAGCAAAAGGCGACCATGAAGAAGCTGAGCGTATCCTTGCAGAAGTAGGCAACTTAGGCGCAGAACTAGACCAAGCTAAAGTAGCATTGGCTGATCTTCAATCTGAGCTAGAAACGATCACAATGTCTATTCCTAACCTACCTGATGCAGAAGTGCCAGATGGTAAAGATGAAGACGACAACGTAGAAGTTTCTCGTTGGGGTCAACCTAAGGCTTACGACTTTGAAGTGAAAGATCATGTAGATCTTGGCGAAATGTCTGGCGGTCTTGATTTTGCTAGCGCAGTTAAAATCTCTGGTTCTCGTTTCATCGTGATGAAAGGCAAGTTTGCGCGTCTACACCGTGCTATTGCTCAGTTCATGTTGGACCTTCACACAGATGAGCACGGCTACACAGAAATGTACGTACCGTACCTAGTGAACCACGATAGCCTTTACGGTACTGGTCAACTTCCTAAGTTCGGCGAAGACTTGTTCCACACAAGCCCGCTAACTGAGCAAGTAAGTGATGTGCCTCTTAAGACGCTATCGCTTATCCCTACTGCGGAAGTTCCGGTAACGAACATGGTTCGTGACACAATTACTGATGAAGCTGAACTGCCACTTAAGATGACGGCTCACACGCCGTGTTTCCGTTCTGAAGCGGGTTCTTACGGTCGTGACACTCGTGGTCTTATCCGTATGCACCAATTCGACAAAGTTGAATTAGTACAAATCACTAAGCCAGAAGACTCAATGGCAGCGCTTGAAGAGCTAACTGGTCACGCTGAGAAAGTACTTCAACTTCTAGAGCTTCCTTACCGTAAAGTGATTCTATGTACAGGTGACATGGGCTTCGGTTCTGCGAAAACTTACGACTTAGAAGTATGGGTTCCAGCACAAGAGACTTACCGTGAAATCTCTTCTTGTTCAAACATGTGGGATTTCCAAGCACGTCGTATGCAAGCTCGTTTCCGTCGTAAAGGCGAGAAGAAACCTGAACTTGTACACACACTAAACGGTTCTGGTCTTGCTGTTGGTCGTACTATGGTTGCTATTCTTGAGAACAACCAAGAAGCTGATGGCCGTATTGCTATCCCAGCAGTGCTTCAGCCATACATGGGCGGCGTAACGCACATCGGTTAATTAGACTGATTAAGCATCAGATTGCTCATAAAACCCAGCCAGCAGGCTGGGTTTTTTATTGCCTATAGAATAGTGCGGTGGCGAGAAATAAATAACTTTTGTTACCTGTGCGTAATAGTGTTTTATTAATTTTGATAATTATTACAATCCTTGAATGTGGCTATAATATGCTCTTACCGCGGTAGGTATAGATTTTCTCGTTCAAATACTGAGGAGGGCTTATGGCCGTAGGATGGGCTGGTGACGATAGTGTCAGCCAGCAAATTCAAAATACCATAGATGATGAGATCTCTCGAGTAAGAGGTAACATTCAAGGCGGAGAAAGCTTGCGTTATTGCGATGAATGCGGTGATGAGATACCAGAACAAAGACGTCTTGCGATTAAAGGCGTACGTTTCTGTATTGAATGCCAATCAATGTTAGAGCATGCAGCACATCGACATTCATTGTTTAACAGTCGAGCAAGTAAAGATAGCCAATTACGTTAAATTGTTAACTATCACCGAAAATATACTAAGGCCTTACTTTCACGTAAGGCCTTTTAATTTATGAGATTCACTAACAAAGGAAGATAAGAGTAAACTCCGTTAGTTTTACTTAAAGCAGTTATTATCCTGTAATACACTTTCAATGGCTGAAACAAGCTGCTCGATATGTTCTGGCTTACTAATAAAGGGAGGCATCATATAAATCAATTTACCAAATGGGCGAATCCAAACACCTTGCTCAACAAAATGAGCTTGAATGGTTTCCATATCGACAGGTGTGTGTGTTTCAACAACGCCAATCGCTCCTAGCCAGCGTACGTCTTTAACCAGATCATGCTCTCGCAAAGGTGGCAGTAATTCAGAGAAGAGTTGTTCGATCTGTTGAGTCTGATTTTGCCAATGGCCTTGCTCTATGATCGATAAACTTGCTGCGCCGACGGCGCAAGCCAATGGGTTACCCATAAAGGTGGGACCGTGCATAAAACAGCCCGCTTCACCACCACATACCGTATCAGCGACTTCTTTGCTCGCTAGCGTTGCTGAAAGGGTCATGTAGCCGCCAGTCAGCGCTTTACCCAAGCATAGAATGTCCGGTTGAACATCGGCATGCTCACAAGCGAACAGTTTCCCAGTGCGACCAAATCCAGTTGCAATCTCATCCAAAATCAACAATACGTTGAATTCATCACACAGCAATCGAACCTGTTTTAGGAACTCAGGGTGGTAGATGCGCATACCGCCAGCTCCTTGAACAATTGGCTCTAGGATCACGGCAGCGATTTCTTCATGGTGTACGGTCAACTTTTCGCGAAAGCTATCAATGTCTTTGGCGTCCCACTCATCCCAAAAGCCAGTTTTTGGTGAATCAGCGAAAATGTGTTCCGGCAGAAAGCCTTTGTAGAGGCTGTGCATTGAATTATCTGGGTCGGTCACTGACATCGCCGCAAAAGTATCACCGTGGTAGCCATCTCTGAGTGTCAGGAATTTCGAACGAGGTTGCCCCTTGGCATGCCAGTATTGAAGCGCCATTTTAAGGCTTACTTCTACCGCGACTGAACCTGAATCAGCCAAGAATACATGTTCAAGATTACTTGGTGCTAGATTCAAAAGCTTTTTACACAAATCGATAGCGGGCTGATGGGTGATACCACCAAACATAACGTGTGAAACTTTATCAATTTGACTGTGAGCCGCAGCGTTTAGTTCTGGGTGGTTGTAGCCGTGAATGGTTGACCACCAAGATGACATGCCATCAATAATTCGTTTTCCGCCTTCTAATTCTAGGTAAACACCGTCTGCATTTGTGACCGGGTAGCAGGTCAGAGGTGTCAACGTTGATGTGTAGGGATGCCAGATATGCTGGCGATCAAAGGCGAGATCCATAGTAATTTCCATTCCTGATGTGATTAAAAAATAACCAAATGTAAACTTTTGATATTATCAATGTGTTGACAGTCTAAAGCTTGTCGGTAGACTAGCCAAGCATAAATGCAATCTCTAGTGATGGAGATGCAACATCAAATAATAAAAAGGATCGACACGTGGAAGTTCGTCATGACTGGACAGTTGCTGAAGTAACAGCGCTGCTTGAAAAACCGTTTATGGATTTAATGTTTGAAGCTCAAGTGGTTCATAGACAGTACCAAGAGCACAACCACGTGCAGGTGAGTACGCTGTTATCGATAAAGACTGGTGCTTGCCCTGAAGATTGTAAGTACTGTCCTCAAAGTGCTCACTACCGAACGGATGTCGACAAAGAACGCTTAATGGAAGTTGAGCGTGTTTTGGATGCGGCGCAAAAAGCCAAAAATGCGGGCTCAACTCGTTTCTGTATGGGCGCTGCATGGAAAAACCCGAAAGAACGCGATATGCCTCACCTAACTGACATGATCAAAGGTGTGAAGGGCATGGGCCTAGAAACTTGTATGACACTAGGTATGTTAACGCCTGATCAAGCAGGTGAGCTTGCAGACGCAGGTTTGGACTACTACAACCATAACCTTGATACGTCGCCAGAATTCTACGGTAGTATTATTACCACTCGTACTTACCAAGATCGTTTAGATACGCTATCTCACGTACGTGATGCCGGGATGAAGATCTGTTCTGGTGGCATCATCGGTATGGGCGAAAGTACTAATGACCGTGCAGGCTTGCTGGTAGAGCTAGCGAACCTTCCTGTACACCCTGAAAGTGTGCCAATCAACATGCTCGTAAAAGTGAAAGGCACACCGATGGAAAACGTCGATGATGTTGAATCTTTTGACTTCATTAAGTTGATTGCGATTGCTCGTATCATGATGCCAATGTCTGCGGTTCGCTTATCTGCCGGTCGTGAAAACATGAATGAACAGATGCAGGCGATGTGTTTTATGGCTGGCGCGAACTCTATTTTCTACGGCTGTAAGCTACTGACTACGCCAAATCCAGATGAAGACACGGACATGCAGTTATTTAAGAAGTTAGGGATCAACAGCCAACAAGTGGCTCAGAAGCCTGATGAAATTCAAGAAAACGAACTGTTAGATCAAGTGGTGGAGCGCGTTGCTGCTCGTCCAACGAAAGATGACATGTTCTACGATGCCACTGTTTAAATCTCGTATCAAAAGAGCTCTTGCTCATCACCGTGAGCAAGGGTTAACTCGCCAACTTAAGGTGTTAGAAAACAGTAATGGTCCTTTGCTTACTAGCGAAGGTTCTAGCTTCATTAATTTTTCGAGTAATGATTACCTAGGCTTGGCGAGTGATCCTGAATTGGTGGAGGCGTGGCAAGCGGGACTTTCTCAGTATGGTGCTGGTAGTGCGGCATCGCCATTGGTCACGGGTTTTAGTCCTGCTCATCGAAATTTAGAAGCTCAACTTTGTGAATGGTTGGGTTTTGAACGTGCCATTCTCTTTAGTTCTGGTTTCAGTGCGAACCAAGCCTTGTTGTTTTCTCTGCTCGAAAAAGACGACTCTCTGCTGCAAGACAAACTTAACCACGCCTCTTTGATGGAAGCGGGGATGCTTTGTCCTGCAACAATGAAACGTTTTAAGCACAACGATACGCAGCACCTAGAATCGTTATTAGGTCGGTCTCCACAATCATTAGTCGTCACTGAAGGCGTATTCAGCATGGATGGTGACCAAGCACCTCTTGAACATCTCTCTAGCCTGACTAATCAATACGACAGTTGGCTGGTGGTTGATGATGCTCATGGTATCGGGGTATTGGGTGATAAAGGGGCTGGGAGCTGCAGCGCGGCACAAATAACGCCCGATATTCTAGTCGTCACTTTTGGCAAAGCATTTGGTCTATCTGGTGCTGCAGTTTTGTGTTCGTCAGAAGCCGGTGACTACTTGACTCAGTTTGCTCGTCATCACGTTTACTCTACGGCAATGCCACCCTCACAAGCGGTGGCTTTGTCTCGTGCCTGTCAGATGATTCAAAATCAAGAGTGGCGCCGAGAAAAGCTGGCGGAGTTAGGGTCTCTCTATGCAGAGCAAATGAGCGGCTTGAAAGGTTTTGTGGATACTCAGACGCCGATCAAGCCGTTTTTAATCGGCGAAGCCCAGTCTGCACTATCTATTGCTGAAGAGTTAAAGAAAAACCAAGTTTGGGTGACCGCAATAAGGCCGCCAACCGTTCCTGCTGGAACCGCTCGATTACGAATCACGTTAACGGCTAAACATAGCCAAAAACAGATTCTCCAGTTAACCAGGTCGTTGCATCAAGCCATTGAACGAAACATCGACTCAGGCGTTAAATCGGGTATCCATCCAAGCTTTGAATCAACTAAAGAGGCTCAGTAAATGTCACAAGAAGCAATAGTGGATAATTACGTCGGCCAAGACAAAAGTGCGATTGCCGAAGCCTTTGGTAAAGCAGCAACAACCTATGACAAACACGCTGAATTCCAGCGCGATGTCGGCCACAGACTGCTGGATAAGTTACCCAGCGATCTGTCAGGCTTTAAGGTGCTCGATTTAGGCTGTGGCACTGGCTATTTCTCCGAACAGATGGTGAAACGAGGCGCTGAAGTGGTTTGCGCTGATCTTTCTGTTGGAATGTTAGAAACCGCAGAGAAGCGTTGTGGTGCATCTGTCTCTTTATATCAACAAGCCGATGCTGAACAATTACCGTTTGAAGATGGGTGTTTTGACATCGTTTTCTCTAGCCTTGCGTTGCAATGGTGTGATGATTTATCGTCGCCTTTGAAAGAGATGAAGCGTGTTACAACGGCTGGTGGACGTGTGATTTTCTCAACTTTGCTTGATGGGTCACTGTTTGAACTGGAAAAGTCATGGTCCAAAATTGACGCACATCAACACGTTAACCATTTTATTACAATCAATCAGGTAAAAATTGCGTTAGCGCAATCTAGCTGTACTGCTCATCAACTAGACTTGCCCACCATCACCGTTTGGTACGACACTGCGTTTGAACTGATGCGCGACCTTAAAGGTATCGGCGCTAATCACGTAAGTGGTCGCTCACAAGGTTTAACAAGCCGCCGTATGTTGCAGCTTGTTGAACGGGAATATCGAGAGTTCAAAAACCATCAAGGTTTCTTACCAGCAACATATCAAGTTTGTTTAGGGGTTATTCAATTATGATTGATGCATTATTCATTGCAGGTACGGATACCGAAGTGGGAAAAACTGTGGTTTCAAAAGCGATTCTTCAAGCTTTGGCCGCACAAGATTTATCAACAATTGGCTACAAGCCAGTTGCTGCAGGGTGTGAGCAATACCCTGAAGGGTTACGTAACAGTGATGCATTACATCTTCAAGAAGCGGCGACACAAGACATTGCTTACGAAGACGTTAACCCGTACGCACTGTTACTACCATCATCACCTCACATCGCGGCAAAGCATGACGGTGTCGTGGTTGATGAAGCGGTATTATCAGCGAAGCTAGAAGAGCATAAGCAAAACTCTGACATCGTTTTAGTTGAAGGTGCTGGTGGTTGGCGTGTGCCAGTTTCAGATGACGAATACTTGTCTAGCTGGGTTAAGAAAGAGCAGCTTCCTGTGGTGCTGACTGTAGGTATTAAGCTTGGCTGTTTGAGCCATGCTCTGTTAACCGCAGAAGCGATTCGTGCTGACGGACTAAACTTAGTTGGTTGGGTAGCAAACCGCATTAATCCAGGCACTGAGCACTACGCTGATATTATTGCGATGCTTGAAGACAAACTAGGTGCGCCAAAGCTAGGTGAGATCCCTTACGTACCAAAAGCTAAGTCTAAGAACATTGGTAAGTACATCGATGTTCAACCATTGCTAGCACTGTAATTGGTTATTAGGGCATAGAACAAGAAAAGGGCTGCGATTGCAGCCCTTTTGCTATTTAAGCCTTTATAGAGTCAAGCGAGGGATTAGTGCTCTTTAGTGAGTCTCATTAGTGCTTGCTGTGTCTCTGTGATGTTTGCTTGCGCTGCTTCTGGCGTAAGAATACCGATCTGCTTTTTCGCTTCTTCTTCAGTAATCCCTAGGTGACAGCACAGTAAATCGATAGCCATTTGAGTGTTAGTACCTTCAACCATGATCGTTCCCTTTTTGTACATGGACTAGCCAATAAATCATCTGAAGTCACTGTAAACGGATTGTTATATCGACACCATACGACTTAGGTCTAATAGACCGTGATTAACTCAGCTATAGTCTCGTAATCAAATGTTGCAATTTAATGCTTAACCTTGTTTTCTTAATCTAAGACTATATGTATAAGTAAGTATAAGTCTTCAAGGTTGGAATCTATTGCTGTCTGCCTTGTCTATAACAATAAGTTTTATAAAAACAGCTTTCATGCGGAGATAAGTAATGAAGCGAGTAATGTTGTTCCTTGCAACCAACCTAGCGGTTGTATTGGTACTAAGTGTTGTTCTTAATATTGTATACGCAGTCACAGGTATGCAACCCGGTAGCCTATCAGGCTTATTGGTGATGGCTGCGGTATTTGGTTTTGGCGGCTCATTCATTTCATTAATGATGTCGAAGAAAATGGCGCTACGCTCTGTAGGCGGCATGGTCATTGAAAGCCCACGTAACGAAACAGAACATTGGTTGATGGAGACGGTAAGCCGTCAATCTCAACAAGTTGGTATTGGTATGCCAACAGTGGCGATCTACGACTCGCCAGATATCAACGCATTTGCTACAGGTGCTAAGCGTGACGATTCATTGGTCGCAGTATCAACGGGCCTGCTACACAACATGACGCGTGACGAAGCTGAAGCGGTATTAGCTCACGAAGTTAGCCACATTGCGAATGGTGATATGGTGACAATGACTCTAATGCAGGGTGTTGTGAACACGTTCGTTATCTTCCTATCTCGTTTCATTGCGAATATTGTTGCGTCGAATGACAATGAAGAAGAGGGTGGCAGCAACATGATGGTGTACTTCGGTGTGTCTATGGTGTTGGAACTGGTATTTGGTTTCCTAGCGAGCTTCATTACGATGTGGTACAGCCGCCATCGTGAGTTTCATGCCGATGCAGGTGCTGCGCACTTGGTAGGTAAAGAGAAGATGATTGCAGCGCTAGAGCGTCTAAAAGTGAGCCACGAGCCACAATTAGAAGGTTCTATGATGGCGTTTGGTATCAACGGTAAGAAGTCTCTTACAGAGCTTCTAATGAGCCATCCGCCGCTAGATAAACGTATTGCGTCTCTACGTAACATGTAATTTCTAACACAAGCTGCTATCGTTAAGCGGCAATATGTATTCTAAAGGCTTCCTTCGGGAGGCCTTTTTTGTACTTGCTGCTTAAGAAAAGGAACGGGTGTTTGTTTAATACGACTTACAGTACTTGAATGGGAGAGGCTAGTTGGATATGCCAGGTTTGATTGACGGCTGTTGCTTTACTTAGGGCACTGCTGTTCGAGATATTTGTTCTACGCAACAAAAAGGCTTCCACATGGGAAGCCTTTGTCTATTCGTTTGTTCGAATCTTACAGTTTGTCAGTCAGCTCGATTGCTTGACCAATGTAGTTCGCTGGTGTCATCTCTTTCAGGCGAACTTTCTCGTCTGCAGGGATTTCAAGACCGTCGATGAATGCACGCATGCCTTCGCCATCTACACGCTTACCGCGAGTTAGCTCTTTTAGCTTCTCGTATGGCTTCTCGATGCCGTAGCGACGCATCACTGTTTGTACTGGTTCAGCTAGTACTTCCCAGTTCTTGTCTAGTTCAGCAAGTAGCGCTTCACGGTTAACTTCTAGCTTGCTAATACCTTTCAGAGTTGAAGTGTATGCAATGATTGCGTAGCCAACACCAACACCTAGGTTACGAAGAACCGTAGAGTCAGTTAGGTCACGTTGCCAGCGAGAAACCGGAAGCTTTTGTGCAAGGTGGCTAAATACTGCGTTAGCTAGGCCAAGGTTGCCTTCAGAGTTTTCGAAGTCAATTGGGTTTACTTTATGCGGCATTGTAGAAGAACCGATTTCGCCAGCAATAGTCTTCTGCTTGAAGTGACCAAGAGCGATGTAGCCCCAAACGTCACGGTCGAAGTCTAGAAGAATTGTATTGAAACGAGCAACAGCGTCGAATAGCTCAGCAATGTAATCATGAGGTTCGATTTGAGTTGTGTACGGGTTCCAAGTTACGCCAAGAGATTCAGTGATGAACTCTTCGCTGAATTGGTGCCATTCAACTTCAGGGTATGCAGAAAGGTGAGCGTTGTAGTTACCTACAGCGCCGTTGATTTTCGCTAGGATCTCAACGCTTTCGATTTGCTTGAATTGACGTTCCATACGGTACGCAACGTTCGCCATCTCTTTACCCATAGTCGAAGGAGAAGCTGGCTGACCGTGTGTACGAGAAAGAAGAGGAATATCACGGTACTCGTTCGCAAGTGCTTTGATAGCATCGATTACGTTACGAATTTCTGGAAGAATCACTGTGTCACGAGCTTCTTTAAGCATAAGCGCGTGAGAGGTGTTGTTGATGTCTTCAGAAGTACATGCAAAGTGAATGAATTCGTTAACTGCGTGAAGCTCAGGAACGCCCGCAACTTTCTCTTTCAAGAAGTACTCAACCGCTTTTACGTCGTGGTTTGTCGTGCGCTCGATCTCTTTGATACGCAGAGCGTCTTCTTCGCTGAAGTTAGCGGCTAGTTCATCAAGAAACTGGTTAGCTTCTGCACTGAACGCTGGTACTTCTTTGATTGCATCAGTTGCTGCAAGCTTTTGTAACCAACGAATTTCAACGATAGAGCGGTACTTTAGTAGTCCAAACTCACTAAAGATGCTGCGTAATGCAATAGTCTTACTTCCGTAACGGCCGTCTACTGGTGAAACAGCAGTCAATGCTGACAGTTCCATGGTGTTCTCCTGAATTGAGTTTTCTAAATTTTGAGAGGTTTATACCAGTAACAATCTCAATTGTCACGCACATTGCGCAATCGTTTGCGTGAGAGTTGTGTTGGTACAAAAAACAAGCTCGCGACGAGGCGCGAGCTAATAAATTACATTCGAGCTAGCAGGATTTGAGCCTGCTCGATCATCTTCTTGCGACCGAAGATAAGGTGGCGGCGTTTACCACCAACCTGGCGCCAAAGAACAGCGCTTCGAATTCCTGACAGAAGGAGTGCACGAACTTTGTGCTGGCTCGATGTCTGTTGAAGTACCGCTGGTGTGCCAGATACCTGAATACGTGGACCAATAGGGCTCACAACATCAAGGTAGATGCTCGCTAGGTTGCTGATCATTTGCTCGTCAAACAGATCAAAGTGTTCAGTTTGGCGTTCTGCAGTTTGAATGCGATCGCCAAGCTGAGACATTGAGTCGTTACGAGAAGATAGCTTACGCTCAAGAGCCATCAAGCTGATGATGTAGCGAGTAATATCGCTACCAGCTGGAGTACTATCGATACCTTTTACTAAGCACTCAAGACCTAGCTTTAGGTTCGCTTCACGTCCAAATACGCCCACAGTGTTCGCCGGGTTGGTATTTAAAATAGCACTGAGTGAAGCTTCGAAGGCATCTTTATCACAATGGCCGTCTTTCGCTACTTGTTGAACCAAAGCCACAGCTTGGCAAATTCCGGCGAAAGCAATCGTACGGTCATAAAGTGTATTAGCCACGTAGTAACTCCTAGTTGTCTTCTATCGTTTGTTGTTCGTTCGATTAGATGCGCTTTTCGATGATACCGCCACCAAGACAAACGTCGTCTAGGTAGAACACTGCCGATTGACCTGGGGTCACAGCAATCTGTGGTTCATCAAAAATAACCTTAATGTTCTCATCATCAATTGGGATGATTGTACAAGGAATATCGGTTTGACGGTAACGTGTTTTTACCGTGCATGTCATAACTTCAGTAATTGGAGTGCGATTTACCCAGTGAAGCTGAGACGCGATCAAACCTTCTGATTTTAGAAGAGGGTGGTCTTTACCTTGTACTGCGATCAGAACATTACGCTTGAGATCTTTTTCACCAACAAACCATGGCTCTTCGTTACCGCCGCCACCTTTAGTGCCGCCAATATGAAGGCCTTTACGCTGACCTAGCGTGTGGTACATCAAACCTTGGTGTTGACCAATAACTTGGCCTTCAGGTGTTTCGATGTTACCCGGTTGTGCTGGTAGGTATTTGCCTAGGAACTCAGTGAACTTACGCTCGCCGATAAAGCAGATGCCTGTTGAATCTTTCTTCTTCGCTGTGATCAAGTCTTGCTCTTCAGCAATACGTCGCACTTCTGGCTTCTCTAATTCACCGACAGGGAATAGGCTGCGTGCCACTTGATCTGAGCTTAGCGTGTATAGGAAATAGCTTTGGTCTTTGTTGCTGTCTAGACCGCGTAGCATTTCTGGTTTTACGCCAGCGTCTAGCTCTTCTTGAGTTGGGAAAGTACGACGAACGTAGTGACCCATCGCAATGTAGTCTGCGTCTAGCACTTCATCCGCAAACTCTAAGAATGCTTTGAATTTGATTTCTTTGTTACAAAGGATATCTGGGTTAGGCGTACGGCCTGCTTTGTACTCTTCAAGGAAGTATTCGAATACATTATCCCAGTACTCTGCTGCAAAGTTGATAGTGTGAAGGTGGATACCTAGTTTGTCACATACCGCTTGAGCATCAGCAAGGTCTTCAGCTGCCGTGCAGTATTCTTCGTTATCGTCTTCTTCCCAGTTTTTCATGAAAAGGCCTTCTACCTGATAGCCTTGTTGCTGAAGAAGATACGCCGATACTGACGAATCTACACCGCCGGACATACCGACAATTACTTTCTTTTCGCTGTTTCCAGAGCTGATATCTGACATGTCTAAACACCGTTACTATTACTTGGTCGCAGATTCTAACAGAAAGAGAAACGCCGTGACAGATCCGAGACCGGAATCACAGTTTCATTTGCACAAATAGTGCGCTGACTTTGTTAGAGAATCGCATGAGAGCGAGGTGAGTCGCTAGGATGTCAGAAGTATATGTGGCATAGTCGCTCGAAATCCAAGACCTGAGATAAAAAAATGTCTGAACAAAATGAATTTATGCAAGAAGAAGAGCTGATTGAGATTATCGAGAACCAGCTTGAAGATGGCGAGCCAGTGAAAGTGAAAGAGACGTTGATGCGTTTAATGATGACTGGTACTCCTCGTGAAGAGGCAATTGCGGCTATGGCATGTGCATTGGCAATTGAAGTATTTGACGTTATGAAAAACGGCGCGGAGTTTAATCAGAAACGTTACGCAGAGCATTTGGGCATGCTGCCTGATTTAAGCTTTATGGAAGGCGAATAAAAAAAACCTTCAGCAAACGTTTGCTATAGTTTGAAAGATTGCCGCGTTAAATATAGCGCGGTAGAATCCGCCACCTATTTCCCCTTGACTTAGACTAGCCCTATGAAATTCCCTGGACAACGTAAATCAAAGCACTACTTTCCGGTTCACGCTCGTGATCCTCTAGTGAGCCAAGCTCAAAGCAGTAAAAGAATGTCACGCACTCATATTATCGGTATTGACCAAACATTGGTGGATATTGAAGCAAAGGTGAGTTCTGAACTTATTGAGAAGTATGGTTTGAGCAAGGGACATTCACTGGTTATTGGTGACGCAGCCGCTGAATCTTTATATCAAGAATTAAAAGAACAGTGCCTGATTACCAATGAATACGCTGGTGGCACAATTGGTAACACATTACACAACTATTCAGTGCTAGCGGATGACCGTTCTACTCTACTGGGTGTCATGAGCCAAGATATTAAGATTGGTAGCTACGGTTACCGCTATTTATGTAATACATCAAGCAGAATGGATCTGAACCATTTACAAGGGGTAGATGGTGCAATCGGTCGCTGTTTTGCATTAATTACAGAAGACGGTGAACGTACTTTCGCAATTAGCGAAGGACAAATGAACCAATTAAAACCAGAAAGCATTCCTGAAAAAATCTTCAAAAGTGCTTCTGCTTTAGTTTTAACGGCTTATTTAGTTCGTTGTAAACCAGGTGACCCTATGCCTGAAGCAACAATGAAAGCGATCGAGTACGCGAAGAAATACGATGTGCCAGTAGTTCTTACATTGGGTACTAAGTTCGTTATTCAAGATGATCCAGAATTCTGGAAAGATTTCCTTGAGCAACACGTAACGGTTGTTGCAATGAATGAAGACGAAGCTGAAGCATTAACGGGTGAAAGCGATCCACTGGCTGCATCAGATAAAGCGTTAGAGTGGGTAGATCTTGTTCTATGCACTGCGGGACCTGTTGGTCTATTTATGGCTGGCTATACGGAAGATGCAGCTAAGCGTGAAACGTCACTGCCTTTACTTCCAGGTTCAATTGCGGAATTCAACCGTTTTGAATTTAGTCGTCCTGCGCATAAAGATTTATGTGAAAACCCAACTAAAGTGTATTCGCACATTGCGCCATACATGGGTGGTCCTGAAAAGATCAAAAACACTAACGGTGCAGGTGATGCTGCGTTATCAGCTTTATTACATGATATGGCTGCTAATAAGTACCACAAAGAAAACGTACCAAACTCAAGTAAGCACCAACATTCATTCTTGACGTACTCTTCTTTCTCACAAGTTTGTAAATATTCAAACCGTGCGAGCTATGAAGTGTTAGTTCAACACTCTCCACGTTTATCTCGCGGCCTTCCTGAAAGAGAAGATAGCCTAGAAGAAGCGTACTGGGAAAGATAAGCTACTTTCTTTAATCAGTAGTACTATCAGTATCAGCTCATTTTAATACTGATAGTATAAATATAAAAAAGGCTCCGAAAGGAGCCTTTTTTGTTTCTGAATATATTGAAGTCGTAAATAATACTTTGGTTGACTTAAATATTAATTCTATTGCTTAGTGTGTAATTGATTACTCACTAAGTAAACTAAATGCTTAGATAGCAAACTCTTCTAGAGATTTACCAGCATCTAGCTGTTCTTGGATAGCTGAAGGCGTACGGCCTTGACCTGTCCAAGTTTTCTCGTCGCCGTTCGCATCTACATATTTGTATTTCGCTGGGCGAGGAGCACGTTTAGCTTTTGTTGTTTTAGATTTTGCTTCACCAGAAAGTGCAGCAATAAGATCGGCAACATCAATTCCGTCTTTTGCAATTTGTTCAGCAATAGCAGAAAGTTTAGCTTCTTGTTCTGCTTTAGCCGCACGCTCTTCAGCTTCTGACTCTTGACGCTCTTGTACAACAATAGTTAGCTTGTCTAGCGCTTCTTCAAGTTGCTCAAGAGTTAATTCACGTGAGAACGCACGAAGGCTACGGATATTTAATAGAGTTTTTGTTAATTCAGACATGATATTTTCCATCAAGGTAAACTAAATAATCCTCCTAATAATAAACAGAGCCTAAGAATAAAACAAATAGTATTTCTTCTATTACATATTAAAATATAAAAGTGAGATGAATAGTTGAAAACTCAACGTTGTATTCCTATCGAATTTATAATAATTATTAAGATTATCTTAAAAAATGATATGTGACTGGTGGAGTAGTTCACTAGAGTTGACTATTCTGTTATTGATTGCTTCATTAACAAAAAGCTATTTTTCTCGGAATGATATGTTGCATTGTTGCTCTTCATGAGTACAATTGCGGCTACCTGATGCGAGGCTTTGGTTAATCTGTTGTTAAACTCTGGTTTACACGGTTAATAATGTTATCGCACGTAGAGGTGCAATTATAAAAAGTAACTTCCGTTGGGGTGATGCCAATGAGCGGGAATGAAAGGTGTAATTGCCGAAGTAAATTGTATATCTAAGCAATTTGCTGGGGTTGTGCTCAATAGGTACAACACTGCCATAGTCTTAATTTTAAACTATGGAGCGCTACTGTAGGGTTGGGTGAAGTGTTCACTTCCCTTTCGCTTAGTTCAACATGAACTTGGTCAGCCGTATCAAGTTTGTCTGCAGTAGATCTCTAGCCAAATAAAAAACTGGTTTTTGAAGATCATGAATTTAATAGATTTTGCAACATCGCCTTTATCACTGCTTCCTCCTTTGGTTGCATTGACTCTTGCTATTGTTACCCGACGTGTATTGGTTTCTTTGGGTGTCGGTATTGTTATGGGTGCGATTCTACTTGCTGATTACTCAGTAGGTAACGCAGCTAGCTACGTGTTTACTAAAGCATCGGGTGTTTTCATCGAAGATGGTGGCATCAACACTTGGAATATGAGCATCATTGCATTCCTAATTATTCTTGGAATGACAACTGCACTATTAACACTGTCTGGCGGTACTCGCGCATTTGCTGAATGGGCACAGTCTCGCGTTAAGAGCAAACGTGGTTCAAAACTACTTGCTGCTTTCTTAGGTGTATTCATCTTTGTTGATGACTACTTTAACAGCCTAGCGGTTGGTGCCATCTCTCGTCCTGTAACAGACCGTTTTTACGTATCTCGCGCTAAGCTTGCTTATATCCTAGATTCAACGGCTGCTCCTATGTGTGTGATCATGCCTGCTTCTAGCTGGGGTGCTTACATCATCACTATCATTGGTGGCATCTTAGTGACACACGGTGTGACAGAGTATTCTGCACTGGGTGCTTACGTTCGTCTTATCCCAATGAACTTCTACGCTGTATTCGCTCTGTTAATGGTGTTTGCCGTTGCGTGGTTCGGCCTAGACGTTGGTAAAATGCGTGAGCATGAGATCGAAGCATCTCAAGGCCGTGGCTTTGAAGGCGACAACGATCAAAAGCAAGCGCATGATCTAAATGAAGAACTAGATATTGAAGAGAGCGAGAATGGTTCTGTTTCTGATCTGGTTATGCCAATCGTATCGCTAATCGTAGCGACCGTTGCCGCGATGCTTTACACAGGTGGGCAAGCGCTTACTGCTGATGGTCAAGCATTTAACCTTCTAGGTGCGTTTGAAAACACGGATGTAGGTAAGTCTCTTGTTTACGGTGGCATCATCGGTCTACTTGTGGCGCTAGCGACTGTATTTAAGCAAAAGCTGTCTATGGCAGACATCGCAAGAACAATGTGGATCGGTGCAAGCTCTATGTTTGGCGCTATCCTAATTCTTGTGTTCGCTTGGACTATCGGCTCTGTTATCGGCGACATGAAAACAGGTTCGTACCTATCATCTTTAGCAACTGGCAATATTGATTACCACTGGCTACCAGTTATCTTGTTCCTTCTTGCTGGTTTGATGGCTTTCTCGACAGGTACATCTTGGGGTACGTTCGGTATCATGCTACCTATTGCGGGTGACATGGCTGCAGCATCTGACATCGCGCTAATTTTGCCGATGCTAAGTGCGGTTCTTGCGGGCTCTGTATTTGGTGACCACTGCTCTCCAATTTCAGACACAACGATTCTGTCTTCTACTGGTGCTCGTTGTAACCATATTGACCACGTATCGACTCAGCTTCCATACGCGCTGTCTGTGGCGTTCGTATCGTGCATTGGTTTCATTACCCTAGGTATGACATCTTCAATTAGCATCGCATTTGGCGCAGCGTCTCTAACGTTTGTCACTGTATGTTTTGCATTGGCTTACTTCTCTCGCTGTAAAATGGCGACGTGCAAAAGCTAAAACTGAAAGCTAATCAGTAAACTATCAGGGAGGCGTTAGCCTCCCTTTTTTGTGCTTGTTAATTTAATTTTAAGTTTCGTGAAAAAAGTTCGAATAAATGGTTGAAAAAGGATCTCAGCTTAGTTAGTGTGGAGACAAGACAGCAAACAACTGAAGAGCTTATAAGTATGCGTAAATTAGTAATGAACATTCATCACCATCATCACCCTATCTAGTCTTTCGGGGAGATTTACGTATACCCGGGAGCAAGAATTCTCCCGGAGGTTAAGTCAAAGAATTTAGATTTAAACCCTCGGGATGACAAAGTCTTCCGAGGGTTTTTTAGTTTTAGCGCTTTTAAATAATCAATAAATTCAAATATTTGCACAGGGATACAGCAATGCAGACACAACGCCTAAGAATCGCAATTCAAAAGAAAGGTCGCTTAAGTAAAGAGTGCCAAGATCTACTTAAAAAATGTGGTGTTAAATTTAACATCATGGGTGAGCGCCTAGTTGTTCATTCATTAAATATGCCAATCGACTTGTTATTAGTTCGTGATGATGACATCCCAGGTCTTATCATGGATGGTGTGGTTGACCTTGGTTTTATCGGTGAAAATGAACTAGAAGAAGTTCGCCTAGACCGTGTTGCTCTAAAAGAGCCATCAGAGTTTCGCACACTACGTCGTTTAGATTTCGGTGGTTGCCGCCTTTCTATCGCAATCAACAAAGATGAAGTATACAACGGCCCACAAGATCTCGCGGGCAAACGTATTGCGACAACTTACCCACAACTACTAAAAGCCTACATGGATGAGCAGGGTGTTGAATTCAGCACTTGTATGCTAACAGGTTCGGTTGAAGTTGCCCCTCGTGCAGGTCTAGCAGACGCTATCGCAGATTTAGTTTCTACAGGTGCAACGCTAGAAGCAAACGGCCTAAAAGAAGCAGAAGCTATCTTCCAATCTAAAGCAACACTGATTCAACGTGTTGGTGAGTTCGACGCAGACAAAACCGCATTGATTGAAAAACTACTGACTCGTATGCAGGGTGTTCAACAAGCGAAAGAGTCGAAGTACATCATGCTTCACGCGCCAACATCTCAGCTAGAGCAAATCAAAGCACTATTACCCGGAGCTGAAGATCCGACTGTTCTTCCACTATCTACAGACAAAGACAAAGTTGCCGTTCACCTAGTAAGTACAGAGAACTTGTTCTGGGAAACAATGGAACAGCTGAAAGAGTTGGGTGCTAGCTCGATTCTAGTATTACCAATCGAAAAAATGATGGGGTAGTGACGATGAGAACCGTTGTTTGGCAATCTTTAAGTGAATCACAGCAAGACTCGGTATTAGAGCGTCCAGCTATTACTGAAGGTGCAAACATCACAGCGACTGTTTCTGATGTGATTGCAAAAGTACGAAATGAAGGCGATGCCGCGCTTAGAGAGCTGACTGCAAAGTTTGATGGTGTGACTCCAGAGTCTATCCGTGTCAGCTCGGGTGAGATCGAAGAGGCGTGTGCTCGTCTAACACCAGAGATGAAGCAAGCGTTAGAGCAAGCTTATAGCAATATTGCTAAGTTTCACGAAGCTCAAAAGCCACAGCCAATTAAGGTTGAGACACAGCCTGGTGTTGTGTGTGAGCAAGTGACGCGCGCCATTAATACTGTTGGCCTTTATATTCCAGGTGGCAGTGCGCCACTTCCGTCAACGGTTCTTATGTTAGGTGTTCCAGCTCAAATCGCAGGTTGTCGTAAGGTTGTGCTTTGTTCACCTCCGCCAATCGCTGATGAAATCTTGTATGTCGCCAAGCTTTGTAAGATCGACGAGGTATACAACGTTGGTGGTGGTCAAGCGGTGGCTGCAATGGCTTACGGTACCGAGAGCGTGGCTAAGGTCGACAAGATCTTCGGCCCGGGTAATGCCTATGTAACGGAAGCGAAACGTCAAGTAAGCAATGACTTCCGCGGCGCAGCGATTGACATGCCTGCGGGCCCGTCTGAAGTGTTAGTGATTGCCGATGAAACTGCAGATGCAGACTTCATTGCTGCGGATTTGTTGAGCCAAGCGGAGCACGGTCCTGATTCTCAGGTTGTACTGGTAACACCATCTCCAGTGGTTGCAGACCAAGTAACAGAAGCGGTTCAGAAGCAACTGAAAGAACTGTCTCGTGCGAACATCGCTCAGCAAGCATTGGCTTCAAGCCTAATCATCATTGCTGAATCTATCACTCAAGCTATTGCGATTTCGAACTTCTACGGTCCTGAGCACTTGATTGTTCAAACTAAGAATCCACGTGAATTGCTGCCATTGTTAGATAATGCAGGCTCAATTTTCCTTGGTGACTGGTCTCCAGAATCTGCAGGTGACTACGCATCAGGCACAAACCACGTTCTTCCGACTTACGGCTATACCAAGACTTATTCGAGTCTAGGTTTGGCTGATTTCTCTAAGCGAATGACGGTTCAAGAGCTAACGGCTGATGGTTTGAAAGGCCTAGCGCCAACAGTAGTAACAATGGCGGAAGCCGAAGGCTTGGATGCACACAAACGCGCTGTGACCATTCGAATTGAAAAGTTAAATAAAGCAAAATAAGGGTAGGGCATGGAAAAGTTAGCAAGAAAACAAGTTCAGGCTCTGACACCTTACTTGTCTGCAAGACGCATTGGTGGCAGCGGAGATGTATGGTTGAACGCCAATGAATCTCCGTTTGATAATGAGTACAACCTGAACTTGTCTCGTCTTAACCGCTACAGCGAGTGTCAGCCAAAAGAGCTGATTGACGCTTACGCCCAATACGCTGGTGTGAAATCAGAACAAACACTGACAACGCGTGGTGCTGACGAAGGCATTGAATTACTGATTCGTGCTTTCTGTGAGCCGAACGAAGACGCTATTCTTTACTGCCCACCCACTTACGGTATGTACGCAATCAGTGCAGAGACGATTGGTGTTGAGCGTAAAGTTGTGCCTCTGACTTCTGAATGGCAATTGGATCTTTCAGCGATTGAAGCTCAACTCGACAACGTAAAAGTGGTCTTTGTTTGTAGTCCAAATAACCCAACCGGTAATTTGGTTGATCGTAAAGACATCATCAAGCTGCTTGAAATGACACAAGACAAAGCGATTGTGGTGATGGATGAAGCGTATATCGATTTTTGTCCAGAAGCTTCAACCGTTGATTTGCTTGAGCAATATCCAAACCTAGCGATCCTGCGCACCTTGTCGAAGGCTTTTGCTTTAGCGGGTTTACGTTGTGGTTTTACGCTAGCGAATAAAGAGCTTATCGATGTGCTGTTGAAAGTGATTGCTCCTTATCCTGTGCCAATCCCTGTTGCTGACATAGCCGTTCAAGCACTTTCAGAACAAGGACTAGCGCGAGCTAAGTTCCAAGTTCTGGATTTAAGTGCTAACCGAGCGTATTTGCAAGCGGGTCTATTAGGCATGCCTCAAGTGACGGTATTTGATGGTTGGGGTAACTACTTACTGGTTAAATTCCCGAACGGCGATGAGTTGTTTAAAGCGGCTTGGGATACGGGCATCATCCTGCGTAATTCACCAATTGAAGACTGTGTTCGTATTAGTATTGGTAACCGCGAAGAGTGCGAAAAGACACTTGGATTCATTCGTAACTTTTATCAGTAACGAAAGGCTTACCAGTAATAACATTTGCCAGTTTGAGTTGATTAATCGCAGGCTGGCAAGTGAAACCAATATTTTGGGTTAGCGTTTGATTTTAGCTAGGCCACCAGATTTAAAATTAAAAGGAAGTTCAAGTGAGTAAACAACAGAAAATACTTTTTATAGACCGTGACGGCACCTTAATTGTTGAGCCGCCAGTTGACTTTCAAGTAGACCGTTTAGACAAACTAAAATTTGAACCGCTAGTGATTCCTAGCCTACTTGCACTGCAAGATGCTGGTTACCGCTTGGTGATGGTAACGAATCAAGATGGTCTAGGCACAGATAGCTACCCACAAGAAGAGTTCGATGCTCCGCACAATATGATGATGGAGTTCTTTGAATCTCAGGGCGTTAAGTTTGATGAAGTCCTTATTTGCCCTCACTTTGACGAAGACAATTGCTCTTGCCGCAAGCCTAAACTGGGTATGGTTAAAGAGTATCTACAAGGCGGTAAAGTCGACTTCCAACACTCTGTTGTGATTGGCGATCGAATGACGGATCTTCAACTGGCTGAAAACATGGCTATCCGCGGTATCCAATATGGCCCAGATGCGGAAACTGAAGGCACGCTTAACTGGCCACAAATCGTTAAAGATCTGACGGTTAATGCGCGTATTGCCGAGGTAGTTCGTACCACTAAAGAAACAGATATCAAGGTGGCAGTAAACCTTGATGAAACTGGTGGCAACAAGATCGATACAGGCATGGGCTTTTTCGACCACATGCTTGACCAAATCGCGACACACGGTGGCTTCCAAATGAATCTGACTGTGAAGGGCGACCTGCACATTGATGATCACCACACAGTAGAAGATACCGCTCTGGCTTTAGGCCAAGCATTGAAAGATGCACTAGGTGACAAGCGTGGTATCGGCCGTTTTGGTTTTAGCCTGCCAATGGACGAGTGTTTGGCTCAGTGTGCGCTAGACCTTTCTGGTCGTCCATACCTGAAATTCGATGCTAAGTTCAGCCGTGAGCAAGTGGGTGATCTTTCAACCGAGATGGTGGT
The DNA here is from genome assembly GCF_030442075.1 of Vibrio sp. TMPB1044. NCBI lineage: Bacteria > Pseudomonadati > Pseudomonadota > Gammaproteobacteria > Vibrionales > Vibrionaceae > Vibrio > Vibrio sp. TMPB1044. The sequence continues at coordinate 172,252 of NZ_JAUJED010000003.1, forward strand.
TCACTTCTTCCGCTCTCTAACCGACACACTGGCTTGTACGCTACACCTTTCTTCTAATGGTAATAATGATCACCACATCATTGAGAGCCTGTTTAAAGCGTTTGGTCGTACTCTTCGCCAAGCAATCAAAGTTGAAGGTAATGAGTTACCAAGCAGCAAAGGCGTTCTGTAAGGGATCGGTATGAAAGAGCAGAAAGTAGTTATTATTGATACTGGTTGTGCCAACGTTTCTTCAGTGAAGTTTGCGATTGAACGTCTGGGCTACGCAGTGGAAATTTCAAAAGAACCAGAAGTTGTTCTTGCTGCCGATAAGTTATTCCTACCCGGTGTAGGCACAGCAAGTGAGGCAATGAAGAACCTACAAGAGCGCGACCTTGTTAGCCTTGTGAAGCAAGTAGAGAAGCCTCTGCTAGGTATCTGTTTAGGTATGCAACTGTTAGGCAAACTATCTCAAGAGAAAGGCCAAAAGGCTGACGAGTTAGTTGAATGCTTAGGTTTGTGTGATGGTGAAGTTCGTTTACTTGAAACGGGCGACTTGCCATTACCACACATGGGTTGGAACACTGTAACGGCAACACCGAATCACCCTTTGTTTAAAGACATTGAAGAAGGCGAGTACTTCTATTTCGTTCACAGCTTCGCAATGCCAGTGGGTGACTACACAATCGCACAATGTGATTACGGTAATCCGTTCACTGCAGCGGTGCAAAGTGGCAATTATTATGGTGTTCAGTTCCACCCGGAGCGTTCGTCAAAAGCTGGCTCTAAGCTGATTCAGAACTTCTTGGAATTGTAATAAGGATTAGGCAGCGGCTAACGTTGCCATATAAGGAATGTAAATGATTATTCCCGCGTTAGATTTAATTGAAGGCCAAGTAGTTCGCTTATTCCAAGGTGATTACGGGCAAGTAACAGAATACAAAGTAGACCCAGCAGAGCAGTTTAACCTGTACCACCAAGCTGGTGCAGGTTGGCTTCACCTCGTTGACTTAACGGGTGCAAAAGACACAACGGCTCGTCAGTTAAACTTGATTGCTAAGCTACTGGCTAGCACGCCTGCCAATATCCAGATTGGTGGTGGCGTGCGTAACGAACAAGATGTCGTTGATCTGCTAGAAGCGGGTGCACAGCGTGTTGTGGTTGGTTCTACAGCAGTAAAACAACCTGAGTTGGTGAAAGGCTGGATGGAGAAATACGGCGCGGAAAAAATCGTGCTTGCTCTGGACATCAACATTGACGAAAGCGGTACACGTAAAGTCGCGATTTCAGGTTGGCAAGAAGATTCAGGCGTGACCATTGAAGCGCTAATTGAAGACTACCTCACGGTTGGCCTTAAACACGTTCTGTGTACCGATATTTCACGTGACGGTACGCTAGAAGGATCAAACGTAGAGCTCTATGTTGATCTTTGTAAGCAGTACCCACAAGTGCAATTCCAATCATCGGGCGGCATTGGCAGCCTAGCAGACATCGAAGCTCTAAAAGGTAGCGGTGTGGCTGGTGTGATTGTGGGTCGCGCGCTACTTGATGACAAGTTTACCGCAGAGGAGGCATTTGCATGTTGGCAAAGCGAATAATCCCTTGTTTGGATGTCCGTGATGGACAAGTGGTTAAGGGCGTTCAGTTCCGTAACCATGAAATTATTGGTGACATCGTTCCGCTAGCACAACGCTATGCAGAAGAGGGCGCCGATGAGCTGGTATTTTATGACATCACCGCATCAAGTGACGGTCGCGTGGTTGATAAGAGCTGGGTAAAACGCGTAGCAGAAGTGATCGATATTCCTTTCTGTGTGGCTGGTGGTATTAAATCTGCAGAAGATGCAGCGCGCATTCTTGAGTTTGGTGCGGATAAAGTGTCTATTAACTCACCGGCATTGGCTAATCCACAACTGATCACTGACCTTGCTGATAAGTTTGGCGTGCAGTGTATCGTTGTCGGTATCGATTCATACTTCGATAAAGAAACCGGTAAATATCAGGTTTACCAATTCACTGGCGATGAGGCGCGTACTAAAGCAACCAAATGGGAAACCAAAGATTGGGTGCAGGAAGTACAGAAACGTGGCGCAGGTGAGATTGTGTTAAACATGATGAACCAAGATGGCGTTCGTAACGGCTATGACATCGATCAGCTAAACATGGTGCGTGAAGTGTGTAATGTGCCGTTGATTGCCTCTGGTGGCGCGGGTGCAATGGAACACTTTGCTGAAGCCTATAAGAAGACCAACGTGGATGGGGCGTTAGCAGCTTCGGTATTCCACAAGCAAGTCATCAATATTGGTGAACTTAAACAGTATTTAAAACAACAAGATGTAGAGGTGCGACTATGAGTTTTGAAACCGCAAGCTTATCAAAAACAGAAGTAGGCGCATTGTCAGAGCGTATTAACTGGGAAAAAGTAGATGGCTTAGTGCCAGCTATTGTTCAAGATTACCAATCGAGCCAAGTTTTAATGATGGGATACATGAACCCAGCAGCACTTGAGAAAACAGGTGAAACTGGCAATGTGACGTTTTTCTCTCGCACAAAAGAGCGCCTTTGGACGAAAGGTGAAACGTCAGGCAACGTATTGCAACTACAAAACATCGCCTTGGACTGTGACAGCGACACTTTACTGATTAAGGTTAATCCCATTGGCCCAACATGCCACACAGGTACAACAACGTGTTGGGATGGAGACAAGCAAGAAGAGTCTCAGATGGTGTGGCTTCATCAGCTTGAGCAGCTATTGGCTGCCCGCAAGGACGCAGACCCTGAGTCTTCTTATACTGCCAGCCTATATGCCCGTGGCACCAAGCGTATTTCGCAAAAAGTGGGCGAAGAAGGCGTTGAAGTCGCGCTTGCGGCGACGTCGGGCGATAAGGCGGAATTAGTGTGTGAATCAGCAGATTTGATTTACCACCTAATGGTTCTTCTTCAAGACCAAGGCTTATCGATGAACGATGTGGTGAACAAATTAAAAGAGCGCCATAAGTAAGCTCTCTTTGGATTAATCGAACCACGTAACAAATAGATAAAGCCCCGTCGTTTACGGGGCTTTTTAGCGTTGAATTCTTGAGTACATCTCTTCACCTTTAGGCGTTGTCATTCTGAGGAGCCCAAGCGACATCAGGAATCTCTTCTCTTAATCTGACTTCCTAGATGTACGAGTTACCCGCAGCACTTTTTATATTTCTTACCACTGCCACAAATGCATGGGTCGTTGCGGCCGATCTTAAAGCTCTCAACGGTTTGGTTTAAGCGAGGGTCTATCTCTGGTTGTACAGCTTCTTCTTGTTCGTTTTCTTGATCGGGGAAGGTGCCATCAATGTAGTACCAAAGACCGTCTTCACGAACGAAACGCGAGCGCTCTTGCATACAGTACTGCGCGCCGTCTTCATTGAAGTAAGCTTTAAATTCAACAAAGCCTTCGTCTTGGTGCGAGCCTGCCGCGGTATCGATGACTTCTAAACCTGCCCAGTCACTGTCGATAGATTCGGCAATGCCTTCTCTTTGTGCTTCTGCATTGCAGCTAGGGTGGTAAGTCGCAACAACATAGTCAACCAAACCCAGCACGTGTGCTGAATAACGAGAGCGCATTAATTGCTCTGGTGTTTCAACGGCACTGTGGTTAAGGTGCGCTGATTCACAGCACTGTTGGTAAGTATTGTTGCTACCGCATGGGCATAAAGACATAGTCAGGTCCTGTAAAAATGGCCTCTATTAAGAGGCCATAAATGAATACGTGGGAGTTTACCAAGAAACGATCGCTCACCAAAGCTTAGTTTCTATTGAAACTATTAAAGCTATAGTACGAAGTATGTTATTTCAGGGCTGGAGCCAATAGCTCTTGGGCCCAAGTTGTCGCTTCGTCATAAGCTTGACCAAGTTGAGCTTCACTCAGTTTGAGAAGCTGGCGAATACGAGTCGCTTCATCCCAACGAGCTTGTTCATAAGCAACGACCATTGCCAATACAGCACCTAACACGCCTTTACGTTGAATTAAGGCTTGTTTGATCTCTACGTCTATCGGCACTGAATCGAGTACTTGTTTCAATGGTTGGTCAAAGAGTGAGTCCAATAGAGAGAACATACCAGTCAAAAAGGCTTGTCCAGGCTCAACCTTAACATTCATCTTTTCGACTAAGAGTTCACACTGACGTGCGCGTATTACCGCTAAACCATAAAGAGAGTCGGGCTTATCTTCTTTCGCGGATGCGATAGCCACTAGTGAAACGAACTTACGTAGCTTCTGTTCACCTAGGTAAATAAGCGCTTGGCGGAATGAACGAATTGTCGTTGCTGATCCTCCTGCGGAGTTTACGTACGTAAGCAGCTTATACGACATGGTCACATCAAGCGTAATTAAACGCTCTACTTCACCAAAATCGATAGGGTCGTGTGCAATCTCTTTTAACAGTTGAACGGTAGTCAGAAATGCAGGGTTGAGCGCACGGGTTTGGATCATCTCTGGTTTGCTAAAGAAGTAACCTTGAAAGTAGGTAAAGCCGGCTTTCTTCGCTTCTTGGTATTCTTCGTATGTCTCTACTTTTTCGGCAAGGAACGTGATATCTAGCCCTTTGAGAGAGTTCATAAACATCGCCGCTTTGGCAATTGGAGTCAAACGGATATCAAACTTGATAATCGAAACGAAGGGTAAGAAGCGTTTCCAAGCTTTACTTGGCACAAAATCGTCTAACGCGATCGTGTAACCCGCGTCATAGATTGTTTTGATTGCTTCAAGTAATTCGTCTGTTGGTTCGCAGTCTTCAAGAACCTCTACAACGAGGCTTTCTTTGGGGAACAGAGTAGGGACTAAGTTGATTAGGCTTGCGTAAGGGAAGTTTACGAACCCAAGCTTATCACCCAACGTATTATAGTGAGTTGATAAGAAGTGATCGGAAAGCAAACGGCTAGTAGCGAGCTCCGGCTCTACTTCAGGGAAAGTGTTCTTAGGACCGTCCCTGAATAGCAACTCGTAACCTATGGTTTTCTTGCTTGTATCGAGTATTGGTTGACGCGCTACGTATGAATATTTCAACTTGGTACTGTGTTCGGTTTATTTCTGGTAGAGAGATAATAGCTAATTCAGTAGAAATTACCATACACTTTCTAAGAAAGTCTGACCGACAATAATAATCAAACTGAAAGTTTAAGAGTGACGTTAAAAGCTATTGCTAAACGCTCGATTCTGTAGTTCAAAACTTTGCGGCGTGAACACCAGCACGGAACCTTGCGTATACCAATCGCCAAGTACGATACGGGTTTTAGTGCAATTATTGGCACTGAATGTGTGGATGTCTGGACGATGAGTATGACCGTGGATCATCAGAGCGACATTGTTTCGTTCCATCACATCTTCAACTTCTTGCTGTGTCACATCCATGATGTCGAGAGACTTGGTCTGCTTGTCATCTTTGATATCAGATTGAACCTTCGAAACAATTTTCTTCTTGATGAAAAATGGAATTCGATTGAAGACCCATTGTAACCATGGCTGATGCACTTTTTCGCGGAAGGCGAGGTACTTTACATCTTCAGTACATAGCGTATCACCATGCAACACCACTGCTTTTTGCCCGTAGATATCGATTGTCGATACTTCGTCGAGAAGTTGAACGCCCGTTTGCTTGGCAAATTTTTTACCGACAAGGAAATCACGGTTCCCTTGAGTGAAGTAACAAGGTACGCCTGTTTTCACCAAATCGATAAACGCTTGGCGAATAGAAGTCGCGAACTCACTCTTGTCGTCATCACCAATCCAGAATTCGAAAAGGTCGCCTAGCACGTATAGTGCATCTGCTTCGATGGCTTCCTTCCTCATAAAGGTTAAGAAGCAGTCTGTGATGTCTTGTCGTGACGGAGCAAGGTGCAAGTCTGATATAAAATATGTTTTCATAGGTCTAAAAAAAGGGAGCGATTCGCTCCCTATATCCTGATTTTATCGGCTCATCAATACTAACCGAAAGCGATGAATTAAGCTTCGATTGTAGTACCAGTGATGATCACTTCTTCTAGAGGTACGTCTTGGTGCATACCCATAGAACCAGTGCTAACACCTTTAATCTTGTTTACGATGTCCATGCCTTCAACAACTTCTGCGAATACACAGTAACCCCAACCGTCTAGGCTTTCGCTACGGAAGTTTAGGAAAGAGTTGTCGTTAACGTTGATGAAGAACTGAGAGCTCGCTGAATGCGGTTCCATAGTACGAGCCATTGCTAGCGTACCAACTTTGTTCGCAAGACCGTTGTTTGCTTCGTTCTTGATCGTTGCACGAGTCGCTTTTTCTTTAAGGCCAGAAGTCATGCCGCCGCCTTGAATCATGAAACCATCGATAACACGGTGGAATAGTGTGTTGTCGTAGAAACCGTCACGGCAATACTGTAGAAAGTTTGCGCTTGTTTCTGGTGCTTTTTCTTCATTAAGTTGAACTTTGATGTCACCAAAATTTGTGTGAAGGATGATCATGATTGTTACCTTACTGTCTTTTTAATATGAAAAGCGATTCTAGCCTAGTTTGATTGAGTTTCAAAATACGAAATCGTCAATAGATAACAAGGAGTTTAGCCGATTTGGTGGTGAAAGGTATTACCTATTAAGGTATGACTTGTTATACTGCGAGCTTATTTTTGATTAATCCATAAAATAGATAGAGATCATGCTGAAGATATATAACACGCTCACAAGACAGAAAGAGGAATTCAAACCAATTACAGCTGGCAAAGTCGGTATGTATGTCTGTGGGGTAACCATATACGATCTCTGTCATATTGGTCATGGTCGTACGTTCGTTTCTTTCGACGTAGTAACTCGCTACCTTCGTTACCTTGGCTACGATTTGAACTTCGTTCGTAACATCACAGATATCGATGATAAAATCATCAAACGCGCTAACGAAAACGGTGAGTCTTGTGACTCTCTGACTGAGCGTTTAATCGGTGAAATGCACGCAGACTTTGATGCATTGAACATGAAACGTCCTGACGTTGAGCCTCGTGCTACAGAATACATCACTGAAATCATCGAGCTTGTTGAAAAGCTGATTGAACGTGGTTTCGCTTACGTTGCAAGCAACGGCGACGTGATGTTCGAAGTAAAGAAATTCGACGAATACGGCAAGCTTTCTAAGCAAGACCTTGATCAGCTTCAAGCGGGTGCTCGAGTTGATGTTGAATCTGCAAAACGTAGCCCATTAGACTTCGTTCTTTGGAAGATGTCTAAGCCTGGTGAACCTACATGGGAATCGCCATGGGGCCCGGGTCGTCCAGGTTGGCACATCGAATGTTCAGCAATGAATTCATCTATTCTTGGTAACCACTTCGATATCCATGGTGGTGGTTCAGATCTACAGTTCCCTCACCACGAGAACGAAATCGCACAGTCTTGCTGCGCTCACGGTACTCAGTATGTAAATACTTGGATGCACAGCGGTATGGTGATGGTAGACAAAGAGAAGATGTCTAAGTCACTGGGTAACTTCTTCACTATTCGTGATGTGCTAGCACATTATGATGCTGAAACGGTACGTTACTTCCTAATGTCTGGTCACTACCGTAGCCAGCTAAATTACAGCGAAGATAACCTAAACCAAGCTCGCGCATCACTAGAGCGTCTATACACGTCACTTCGTGGCCTAGACCTTACAGCAGCTCCTGCTGGTGGCGAAGAGTACGTGACTCGATTCTCTACAGCGATGAACGACGATTTCAACACGCCTGAAGCTTATTCAGTACTGTTTGAAATGGCTCGTGAAATCAACCGTATCAAGCCTGAAAGTATCGAAAAAGCGAGTGGACTTGGTGCATTGATGCGTGAACTAGCAGACATCATCGGTATTCTTCACCAAGAGCCAGAAGCCTTCCTACAAGGTGATGCGGCAGGTAATGACGATGAAGTGGCTGAAATCGAAGCGTTGATCAAACTGCGTAACGACTCTCGTGCTTCAAAGGATTGGGCAAACGCCGATCTTGCACGTGACAAGCTAAACGAGTTGGGTATTGTTCTGGAAGATGGCCCAGAAGGTACGACTTGGCGTCGTAAGTAAATCTTATAAAAAGGGCTGATTTTCAGCCCTTTTTTCTAGCACGAATTCTCTATTTTCACCTTTCTATCTTCAACTTTTAATTAACAGGAATATTTCTGTGGCTCAGATGTATTTTTATTACTCGGCAATGAATGCGGGTAAATCAACAACGCTTCTTCAATCTTCATTCAACTACCAAGAACGTGGCATGACGCCAGTGATCTTTACGGCAGCGTTGGACGACCGTTATGGTATCGGTAAAGTGAGCTCACGAATTGGTCTGCAATCTGAAGCTCAGCTGTTTAAAAATGACACCAACATGTTTGATGCGATCAAAAAGCTTAATGAGGAAGAAAAGCGTCATTGTGTTTTGATCGATGAGTGCCAATTTTTATCGAAGGAGCAGGTGTACCAATTAACAGAAGTGGTTGATAAACTGCACATCCCTGTACTTTGTTACGGCTTACGTACCGATTTCTTGGGTGAATTGTTTGAAGGTAGCCGTTACTTACTGTCTTGGGCAGATAAACTTGTTGAGCTTAAAACAATTTGTCACTGTGGCCGTAAAGCGAACATGGTAATCCGTACCGATGAGCACGGTGTCGCGATTGCTGAAGGCGACCAAGTGGCTATTGGTGGTAACGACAAATACGTTTCTGTTTGCCGCCTGCACTACAAAGAAGCGTTAGGTAAATAAGTCGATTTATAGTTCAGCTAGCTAAAACGAAAAACGGTGACCAAGTGTCACCGTTTTTGTTTATTGAGCCAGTGCTGTTTCTTTATTCCAATCAGAGCTTTTGATTTATTCGAATCCGAGCTTCTTCAACGCTTGATAAGCGTGATCAACGTCGTCGGGTATTGGCATTTCAATCTGAAACCCTTTCTCTGGATAGGATTTGATTCGTTCATAATCAGAAATTAATGCACCTAACACCATGTCTAACGGCAACTCTTCGTTAAAGTAATCAACCCAATCCTGCCATTTTGAAGTCACCGTGACTTCTGTCGTTTCTTCAGGCCACTGTTTGCTAAAGGTAGCGTAGGTTCGTTTCTCCATAAACGGCTTTTGCACTAAGGTCATCCTCTTTGGTGATAGGCCTCGCTCAGTAAGCAACTCGTATGTGAAACGGACATTTTCTCCAGTATTAGACGCTTGTTTTTCAATGACAATATCTGAATCTGGCACGCCACAGTCTCGCGCTATCGCGGCAAAGGTTTCTGCTTCTGAACGTTCAAAATTGCCTTCAGTGAAGCGTCCAACACCACCGGAAAAAACGATGTATGGCGCGACCTTTTGGTTATACAGATCCGCTGCGTACTCAGCGACGCGAGTATCATTACTGCACAATACAAAGATACAGTCTGAAGGCGTAACCTTGTGACCCATAGACATAAAGTTCCAAAGGGTGTCGACTGAGCGATGCAGTTTTATGTTGGGATCTTTGTTAGCTATAGATTGTTCAGTCATGAAGTGCGTCCAGTGTGAATTCGAATTTAAATGAATAACCTAAGTCGAGAATCTTTTTTGAAGAGATCAGTTTGTCTGGCGTATCAACAACGGCGGGTAGAGGCTCACTGCTGTTGGCGCTTTTCAGTGCTGCGGCATAAAATTCCGCCTTACTTACTGTGTTTGGTGTTGTCACGTTAACCACTTCGTTGTGCAGTTGACTGATAGCGAAATCGACAGCGCCAATCGCGTCGTCAAGGTGCAGCATATTGGCTGGAGCTTGGGTGCTGACTTGTTTTAACTTGCTTGCAAAGCGTGATGGGTGACGGCTTGGGCCTATTAACCCACTAAAACGAAGAATGGTGTAGTCGATACCTGAATCAATCACTGACTGTTCAGCTTGCAGCATGATTCGCGCGTTATCGGAAAATAAAGACGCGTGCTCGTTATCTGAGGTTGAAAGGGCTAGCGATGCATCCAGTTCGTTCAACACACCCGGCTTGGTTGGGTATACCGTGGTTGAACTGACCATAATGAGCTTTTTAATGTTGGCCTTTTGGCATGCGTTGGTGAGCTGCTGCCAGTAGTCGGCATACTCTTGTCCGGCTCCTTTTCTAAAGCCAGGGGGGAAGCTACCAATTACAATCTCAGTGTTGTTTTCGAGTAACAGTGAATAGAGTCGCCCGATAGTCTGTTCTGGCTCGGATGAATCAAAACTAAACACTTCACATGGGATTCGTTCGTTACCAGTGGCCTCCGCTCCCGCTTGGGTCGTTTTCGTGACCACCACTCGGTTACCATTTTTTTCTAAATGTTCAGATAAAGGTGCACCTACCCATCCTGCACCGACAATAAATATAGAAGCCATGTGTTCCTCACAACTGCAAATTACGAATTTACAATAAGCCTAACAAACCTTTGGCCAAAAATGAAAAAACTCCACGGCCGAAGCGAGTGGAGTTTTTGCTAGTACAATAGAGCTTTATTTAAGTACGCGAAGCAGCTTGTCTGCACGCTCTGCCATCTCAATACCTTCATCTGTTAGGTAACCGCCGTCTGGCTGAGTACAAAGGTTTTTTTCGAATAGGCGCTTAACAGCGTCTTGAGTTTCTTGAGCAGCCTCTTGATGAACTTTAATTCCAGTAGCAGCACTACTTACATCAAATTGAAGAAGGAGGTTTAAATCAGCAATATGTTCAGCGTTGTACTTCATAATTAACCTATATATTCATAACGTTCTCTACCTTCACCTTAGTGCGCATTCTCGGCTCAGGCAATAGCAAATAAAGAGAATTGATAAGTGATACCAAATTGATTGATTAATCATCGAGTGATGAGTTTATTTTGTTTATATTGGGTGATTTGCACCCACTTAAATCATCAGTGATGTTTATTGCTAAGTGGTTGTAATATATTGTGACTAGAAATAATTTGCATTGAGCGAATATTGTATAAAAAGGATATGCATAAGTGAGAGCGAACAAAGTAGCATTAACGATCAGTATGCTATTTGCTATCTCAGGTTGTCAAAGCACACCCTCAGAGCAGACAGACGCGAACCAAAACACAAACAACAATAATGAATCTACAATAGAAGTCCGTTCATTTCAGTCTGTCCAAAGCGTTTACTCCGAATGGGAAGTTAAGCTTGAAGACCATGCTCAATTGTCTCTCTATGCACCAGAGAATTACAATGAACTATTAGACGCATGGGATGATGCTGAAAGCATTTATGCGGACTTATTGAAAGACGAAACTCGAATAACCAAGAGTTACTCCATTTTTTCGAGCCTAACTTACGCTGAAGCCTTCGATGAAAAAATCGCTTTGATCAAATCAAACTATGACTCGATCTTAGTGTTAAAGAAGAAGGCTGACCGAGTACTCGCTGATTCGATTGTCCAAATGGATTACCTAAAGTTCCTTGGCGCAGATACCATGTTTACCTCGAGCTATAAACGTTTGTATTCAGAATACAGTGAGTTGTTCGAGTATGTGCTGGTCGATGAGCTTGAAGACGCTCAAGAAGCGCAGGTCGAATTTCTTAACAATGCTCGTTTACTCGAAGTTAAAGTGGCGCATAAGAAATACATCGAACCTTTGAAGAACGAATTAGAGTTCTTGGAAGATGAAGATTTTGATGATGTTGCTCCGCTGACCTTTGCGAAGGCGACATCTCAAATTGCGTTGGCCGAAAGCCAAGTGAAAGCCAGCCCTCGTGAAAAGTCGATCATTGAAGACGCGGTTCACGCTGCAGAGTTTGAATTGAATCACGTGCGCAGTGTCGCTCATGAAGTCAAAGTGCTCGCGAGTGTAAAAGGCGACAAGTTCGAACAGTCGGTTTTGAATACTGAGAATCAGCTACTGAGCATTTCACAAATCGTCAATGATGAAGATTACCGTGATGTTGGGCTACGTCAGCAATCACAGAAGATTGTAGCGAGTGTTAAAGCGTTAAAAAACTCCGATATGACAGAGCTGTTAAAGTCAGAGATTGAAACTTTAACTGAGCAATTGGCTCTGCTGGAGTCTGAAAACCAGAAGCAAGCGCAGCAATTGTCTGAAGCAACCAAGCACAGTGAGTTTCTAGGTGAGCAGATTACGAAGAGTGATGCTCACATAAAAAGCTTAGAAGAGTTAGTGGATAGTTTGAAAAGCTTAGGTGGCAAAGTTGCCAACGAAAGTGACTCTGATGTGATGCCCCCGACTATTGAATCTAATTTAGAGGATGCAACCTTAGAACAATCATCAGAAGGAGTGATTGAACCTTCGGTTTAGTATCACTAATTTCTTTATTTGTGATTGAGTTAAAAGCGCCTAAGGGCGCTTTTTTGCGTTCTGTTGATCTATATCAAAATCTACAAATAAAAGCGCTCAGTGAGTCGTTATAGTGTACGTCATTCTTTTGGTTTTAATGTAACTTGTTGATATTTATAGGTGTGTTATTTTCTATGCTGATAACTAATCATTCAGCAGAGTTTTCTTTTTACTACTAAAGTCGTATGAATTTGGAATAACTCGGACTATTTGCTTTCAACAAGGCTGTGAGAGGCATTTTGAGCCTAAAATAGCTCTTGAATTCAGAAATGAAAGAGAGGATTATCGCGCTCCCGACGACATGTTTCAAAATGTAAATCATCATGAATCTAAACCAATTTGACTCATTATTACCGCCACAAATGGCTGAGCGCGCTGCAGATATTGGCGTAGGTAAAGCAACCAAAGACCCAATCAAATCTTTTCTCTTAGCGATTTCCGCTGGCATACATATCGGTATTGCGTTTGTGTTCTACACCATCGTAACGACCGGTGCTGGTGATTTGCCTTGGGGTATTACTCGCCTATTAGGTGGCCTTGCATTTAGCTTGGGCTTAATTCTCGTTGTTGTTACCGGTGGTGAGTTATTTACCAGCTCGGTGCTTACTCTGGTTGCTCGTGCAAGTGGCAAAATTACTTGGCGCACGCTCGTCAAGAACTGGGCTACGGTTTATGTAGGTAACTTGATTGGCGCATTGTTGCTGGTGGCATGTATGCTTCTGACCAAACAGTACATGTTTGACCATGGCCAGGTTGGTTTAAATGCAATGGCGATTTCCCAACACAAGATGCACCACGATTTTATCCAAGCTATCGCGCTTGGTATCATGTGTAATGTATTGGTTTGTATCGCGGTATGGATGACGTTTAGTGGACGTACACTGACCGACAAAATCGCAGTAATGATTTTACCTGTTGCGATGTTCGTATCGGCTGGTTTCGAGCACTGTATTGCGAATATGTTCCAAGTCCCTTTAGCTATCGGCATTAAAACATTTGCTCCAGCTGAATTCTGGACAATGACAGGCGCTAACCCAGCGGACTATGTTGACCTGAACATGATGGACTTTTTGATGAACAACTTGCTGCCCGTTACCATCGGTAACATCATTGGCGGTGGTATCTTTGTTGGTATGTGGTATTGGCTAATCTATTTACGTGACTAATTCAGTTTACGAGATTAGTTGAAGCTCAGTGACAATACTGAACTGACTTATGACATTTACCAGAAGACGGTCTGCATTGCAGGCCGTTTTTTATTTGTGGAAAACCTACTCACTCACTTCTCAAATTGTCATGTGAACGCTCAATAGTATTACTCAACGTATGTGTATATGTCTTTGAAAACACCGAAGGATCAACGGTAATGATCGTTCTTTGGGTGGAAATGGACAAAAAAGGATCTATATTGTTTTGGTTATCCACAATTTCTGTGGATAACCTGTCTCAAATTCAGTGAGTAACCAGGCCTCAAGGGAGTGGGGAGGTTATTTCGAAGGCTGTATTTTAGCGAGAACTCGTCCTTCTTTCGTCAAGCAATTCTTCAATGAAAGGTGAAGAGCAAGTGCCAAAGAGCAACTCATCATCACGAAAATAGCCAGCATGATCATCAGTTGATACTTAATCGCGATCATCGGTGACGCCCCACCAAGAATTTGTCCTGTCATCATTCCTGGTAGTGTCACTAAGCCTGTCGTAGCCATAGAAGCCATAATCGGAGACATCGCTTTCTGTATTGCATTACGTACAAAAGGCGAAGCTGCATAGCTTGGTGAGGCTCCTAACGCGATTGCCGCTTCATATTCTGATTTCTGCGTTTCAAAAGCATCAAACAGGTTCTGCAATGCCACTATATTACTGCTTAAGCTATTACCCAATAACATCCCTGCTATCGGGATAAGGTATTGCGCGTTAAAAACCGGTGTTGGTTTAATGATGAAAAAGCAGATGAACAAGACAATAGGTACACAAGTTACCGCAAGGCTAATGGCGACAGGAGCCAAAAGTAGGTTTCTTGGTAGCCTAGACTTTTCAACAATCGAGCTTGCTCCGACGATAATCATCGCAAGCAACCACAGTAAATTGACCCACAAGCTATTCAACGTGAACAGATATTCTAGGTAAAGACCAACGAGAAATAATTGAACAGCCATGCGAATTATGCTGATAGAAGCTTCTTTGCCAAGGCCGAGTTTTAATTTGTGGTTGATGGTAATGGGTAGCAAGAGAAGTGAGCTGAAGAACAATAACTGCCACCAAGATATATCAATAACGTCTTGCATAATGATTCCTTTTAAGTGGTCTCCATCATATCTGAAAGTACCAAATCATGCATTTCAACTGTAAAGTCACCAATTCTAAAAATGATCAATCATTTAACAAACAAAACACAAAATAGTGGTTGTTTGAGGCTTTTTTAGCTACTACTTAGTAGGTAAAAAGTTAAAATTGGTTGTCAGATGGTTGCGCGCATGTTGGTTTTTAACATTTGTGAAATATACTTAATTCTTCACATTTGTTAATACTTTTTAATAACTTTGTTTAACTGAAAACAAGTTTGGATGACCTCAAAAAAGTATTGATTAGCAAGGGTTATAACGGGGGATTTGATTGAACCCTACTTTGTGTATGGTCTAAAATTTGTTGTTAGATACTCAAGAACTTTAGCCCCATAGAATGGGTTACTCGAAATTACTAAATACAAAATAGGCAAAATGTATGAGTGATGTTAATAAAATTGAAACTGGCGAAAAACGCTCGTTGGAGTGGAAGTCTTTCCTCTTCATCGCGGTGGTTCTCTTTCCAATATTAAGTGTGGCTTTTGTAGGCGGTTACGGCTTCCTAGTTTGGGCACTGCAAGTGTTTGTATTCGGACCTCCTGGTGCTCACGGCGGCATGTAATGCCCTCTAGTAACAACATTTTTTAAAATCAATATTTAAGAGAGCTAAACATGAAATCATTTTTAGTTAAATTATGGCGCACAATGACTCGCCCTGCAGTACACATCAGTCTTGGTGTACTAACTATGGGTGGCTTTATCGCCGGTGTTATTTTCTGGGGCGGTTTCAATACAGCGCTAGAACACACAAATACAGAAGAGTTCTGTGTAAGCTGTCACACGATGCGTGACAACGTGTACGTAGAACTGCAAGAAACGGTTCACTGGAAAAACACTTCTGGTGTGCGTGCTACTTGTCCTGACTGTCACGTTCCACATGAATGGACAGCAAAAATCGCTCGTAAGATGCAAGCATCTAAAGAAGTATTCGCTCAAGTATTTGGTGACCTAGATACACCTGAGAAATTCGAAGCTCGTCGTATCGAACTGGCTAAACACGAATGGGATCGTTTCTCTTCGAACAAATCTCTAGAGTGTAAAAACTGTCACAACTACGATTCAATGGACTTCGAGAACATGCGCCCAACAGCGCGTATCCAGATGAAGAATGCAGCAGAACGTGATCAAAGCTGTGTTGACTGTCATAAAGGTATTGCTCACAACCTTCCAATGGATATGGCATCAGCAAGCGGCATTGTTGGCGAGCTAGAAAACGTAGCAAGCAGCACATCTTACACAAATGGTTCTGACGTGATCTCTATTCGTCACCTACCAATGTACACAGATGAAACAGCAACAGTAGAAGCGGGTCTACTAAGCCCTGCAAGTAAAGTTGCGGTTATCGACGAAAAAGGCGACATGATCAAGATTCAAATCGACGGTTGGCGTAAAGCGAAAGGCTTCGGACGTGTAATCCAAGAAGACTTCGGTATGAACATCTCAACTGCAATCTTGACGAAAGAAGTATCTCAAAGTGACGTTATCACTGTTGGTGAGAAGAAAGAAGATGAGCTTACTGGCCTTCCATGGGAAGAAGTTAACCTAGCACTTTGGATGAAGAAAGAGTCTATGGTTGATAACTTCGATCCAATCTGGAACGCAGCGGGTCAAGCGTACCAATCTAACTGTTCAACGTGTCACTCACAGCCAGATGAAGCTCACTTCAGCGCTAACGGTTGGGTAGGCATGCTAGATGGTATGATTGCATTCGTTAACTTCGATACAGATACAGAAGCACTGGTTCTTAAGTATCTACAGAAGCACTCATCAGATTTTTCTGAAGGCCATCACTAATAAGACGTCAATTGGAGTAACACAATGGCAATTACAAGAAGAAGTTTTCTGAAAGGTGTCGCTACTACAAGTGCGGCATCGGTTATCGGTCCAAGCTTATTGGCGTCGGCATCAGCGTCTGCAGCAGAAACAGACGGTGCGTGGAAAGTCTCTGGTTCTCACTGGGGTGCATTCCGAGCTCGTGTTTATGCGGGTAAAGTACAAGAAATTAAACCTCTAGAAATCGATCAACACCCAACTGAGATGTTGAAAGGTATTAAAGGTATTATCTACAGCCCATCACGTGTGCGTTACCCAATGGTTCGCCTAGATTGGTTGAAGAAGCATAAATACAGCGCAGACACGCGTGGTAACAACCGTTTTATTCGTGTGACTTGGGATGAGGCACTAGACCTTGTTTACCGCGAGCTAGAGCGCGTACAGAAAGATTACGGTCCATGGGCGCTTCACACAGGTCAAACTGGTTGGAGACAAACGGGTCAGTTCCACAGCTGTACTAACCACATGCAACGTGCAATGGCACTTCACGGTTACTCTGTGAAGAAAATCGGTGACTACTCAACAGGTGCTGGTCAAACGATCATGCCTTACGTGTTAGGTTCTACTGAAGTTTACGCACAAGGTACATCTTGGGAACTTATCTTAGAAAACAGTGACAACATTGTTCTTTGGGGTAACGATCCAGTTAAAAACCTGCAAGTAGGTTGGACATGTGAGACTCACGAGTCGTTCGCATACCTAGAACAGCTGAAAGAAAAAGTTGCTAAGAAAGAGATCAACGTTGTTTCTGTTGACCCTGTTAAAAACAAAACAGGTCGTTACCTAGAAAACGAGCAAATGTACATCAACCCACAAACTGATGTGGCGTTCATGCTTGGTGTTGCTCACGTGCTTTACAACGAAGGCCTATACGACAAGAAGTTCATCGAAACTTACTGTCTAGGTTTTGAAGACTTCATCAAGTACGTTCAAGGTGAAACGAAAGATAAAGTTGAGAAGACACCTGAGTGGGCTTCTGCTATCTGTGGCGCAAGCGCGGACTCTATCCGTGACTTCGCTAAGATGCTGGTTAACGGTCGTACACAGATTCTTGTGGGTTGGAGTATCCAACGTCAAGAGCACGGTGAACAGCCTTACTGGATGTGTGCAGTTATCGCAGCAATGGTTGGCCAAATTGGTCTACCGGGCGGTGGTATCTCTTACGGTCACCACTACTCTGGTATCGGTGTATCTTCAACTGGCTTCGCTGCTCCGGGTTCTTTCCCGCTGAACATCGACCAAGGTCAATCACCTAAGTACACCAACACAGATTACAACGGCTACAGCCGCGTAATCCCAGTTGCTCGTTGGGTTGATAGCTTGCTAGAGCCTGGTAAGAAGATCAAAGCGAATGGTTCAACGGTAACACTACCTGATATCAAGATGATGGTATTTAGTGGTAACAACCCGTGGCACCACCACCAAGATCGCAACAAGATGCGTAAAGCATTCAAGAGCCTACAAACTGTAGTGGCTGTTGATTTTGCTTGGACTGCAACTTGTCGTCACTCTGACATCGTGCTTCCTGCATGTACTCAGTGGGAACGAAACGATATTGATGGTTATGGCGCATACTCTGGTCGTGGTTTGATCGCGATGCACAAGCTAGTGGATCCTCTGTTCCAGTCTAAGACTGACTTCGAGATCATGTCTAGCCTGACTAAGCGTTGGGGTCGTTACGACGATTACACGCGTGGTATGGACGAAATGCAGTGGGTTAAATCACTGTACGACGAATGTCGCGCTTCAAATGAAGGCAGCTTCGAAATGCCTGAGTTTGCTGAGTTCTGGGAGAAAGGTTTCCTAGACTTCGGTAAAGGTAAGCCATGGACTCGTCACGCTTCATTCCGTGAAGATCCAGAGATCAACGCACTAGGTACACCTTCTGGTTTCATCGAAATCACAAGCCGTACTGTTGGCAATATGGGCTACGAGCACTGTCAAGAACACCCAATGTGGTTCGAGAAATCTGAACGTTCACACGGTGGTCCTGGCTCTGACAAACACCCGTACTGGCTACAATCTTGTCACCCAGACAAGCGTCTTCACTCTCAGATGTGTGAATCTGAAGAGTGGCGTGCGACTTACGCGGTACAAGGCCGTGAGCCAATCTACATCAACCCAGTAGATGCTAAGAAGAAAGGCATCAAAGATGGCGATGTAGTACGTGTGTTCAACGACCGTGGTCAACTACTAGCGGGTGCTGTTCTAATGGATAGCTATGCTCCTGGTGTTGTTCGTATCGAAGAAGGTGCTTGGTACGGTCCGATCAACGAGAAAGTGGGCGCGCTAGATACATACGGCGATCCAAACACACTGACTCAAGACATCGGTACGTCTGAACTTGCTCAAGCAACGTCAGCAAACACATGTTTGGTCGACTTCGAGAAGTTCCAAGGCAAGCTGCCTCCAGTAACTTCATTCGGTGGTCCAATCGAAGTTTCTTAAGCATCTCGCTTAAAAGCTAAGATTAAAGCTTGAATTAAAGCCCCTGTAAGCACTCTTACAGGGGCTTTTTGTATTTTAGATGTCTGTGTTAGTGTTTCTAAATAAGCATTATAACAGGGCTAATAGAGGGCGTTTTGAGCAGGCTGTAACGCGCTGTTTGAGAGAGGTGGTAGAAGCAGTGAAGCAGGAAGGGAATGTAAAAAGAACCTGTGGAAAGACTTAAGCAGACGGAAACAAAAAGGCCGATACAAAGTACCGACCTTACAGAAGCCTATGTAGTTAACTCTGATCAAGTTAGATCTCAAACATAAACCAATAGCTATAAGCACAGATTAAAGCGGGCACACTTGAATACAAGGTTGCGACCAGTGCTGCTTTCGGTGCCATCGCAATCGCAGGGAATAGCGCATCTCCATCATTTGAAATTGCATTACCTACCTGAGCAGAAAGTGGAAGCGCACCTGAAAGGTAAAGGCTAGTCACCAATAATTGTGGTCCACAGCCCGGTAGCAAGCCCATCAGGACCCCTGCCAGGGGGAGCATAATGCCCCAGCTTGAGAATAGCGTCGCAAAATCCACATTTGCTAGCACAGAGCCAAATTCGAAGAAGAGAAAGGCAACCACAACCCACGCTGTGACAAAGTTGGTGTCTTGAGCGGTTTTTTGCAGTGGATGAGAGCCTAAACATTTCTCATCTTCACTTACTGCTGATTTGTAATCTTCAATTTCGCGAGTGAGACCCCATAGAAACATTGAGCTAATCAGTAAAATTGTTCCCGTCCATTCCATCGACATTTCAGGCAACGCGAGTAACTCGTTTACATCTACTTGGAAAGAGCCAAGTAAGGCCACTGCAGCGCCGGGAATAATTAGTACAGACCATAGGTAGCCTTGCAGGTTGATCGCCTTTTTAGATACGGATTCTTTGTCTTGGGATTGAGATGAGCAACTGCGAACGGCTTCATTTTGCTCAGCTTGTTTTGGACGTAAGAAGTCATCCGCATGGAATAGATTAATGATTCGACCTGACGCAGTACCCACAATCACACCCATCGCCATCATAGCCAAACCCGTTTTGGGTTCACTTGCTATCAACAAGAAGGCGGCGTCACCCATGGTGGAGACGAGCACAGCAACTACCGCACCAAATCCGAGTTTTCCTGAGATAAATTGTGTGGTCACCACGATCGCACCGCCACAGCCGGGTAGCGCCCCCATAAGTGCTGCGAAGACAACTTGGTTGGAGCGGGATTGATGGACGAGTTTGTTGAAGACGTTATCTTTGTTGATGTACAGGCTTAACCAGTGGTAAATCGCCAAGGTTAAAGCCACATAGCATGACACTGCCCAGAAGGCGTCAGATAAAGTAGTGACCGTCAGTTCTCGCGTAGCAGGCGCCGCAACCAATGCTGCAAGTGAGATAGGTAATAGTAGCCGTTTAAATGACAGTGAAAACTGAGTTGTTTTCGCAGCGCTACTGCTTGGTAAAAAAGAGATTAGTCGATCCATAGGTGTTACTCAAAATTAGTGGCTTAAGATAAATATATACGAATGATAATAATTATCAATTGCATTTGTTGTTTTTTATCTATTGTTACTATTGGCTAAACCTACGAAACATGACCAATCTAAAAAAATGAGGTAAAGTATGGGTAATAAAGAGAGGCTCTAAAGGTAGAGTCATAATTGTTAGTGTAATAGGAAGAAACATGATTTTAGTTGTTGGTCACAAAAACCCTGATAGTGACAGTATTTGTAGTGCGTTAGTTGCAACTGAGCTTCTTAAAGCTCGTGGCGAGGAAGCGACACCAATTCGCCAAGGCGAGATCAACCGCGAAACTCAACACATTCTTGAAGTTGCTGGTGCTGAAATGCCAGAACTTCGTACTTCTGTTGCTGGTGAGAAAATCTGGCTAGTAGACTACTCAGATCTAGCACAAGCACCAGATGATGTTGCTGATGCAGAGATCGTAGGTATTGTCGATCACCACCGTCTAGGTGACGTGATGACAGTAAACCCAATGGAAGCTTGGATCTGGCCTGTTGGTTGTACAAACACTGTACTTTTCAACATGTTCAAGATTGAAGGTCACGCTATCTCTCAACAAATCGCTAAACTAATGATGTCTGCAATTCTTTCAGACACAGTTGGTTTTGCTTCTCCAACATGTACTCAAAAAGACAAAGACGCTGTTGCTGAGCTTGCTGAAATCGCTGGCGTAACAGACGTTGATGCTTTCATCAAAGCACTTCTAATCGCTAAAACAAACATTGAAGGCCTATCTGCTGCACAGCTAGTAGAAAAAGACCTTAAAGGCTACCCATTCAACGGTCGTGATGTTGTTGTTGGTCAAGTTGAACTTGCGACTCTTGAGCAAGTAGACGGCATGATCGAAGCGCTAGAAGCTGATCTTGAAGAGCGTTGTGAGAAAGATGGTCTAGCATTTGCTGCGGTAATGCTAACTGACATCACTACTGCGCAAACTCGCCTTCTTTACAAAGGTGAGTGGGCTGAGAAATTGGTTAAGCACGAGAAAGACGGCGTATTGATGATGGAAAATACACTAAGCCGTAAGAAGCAAGGCTGGCCTTGGCTGCAAGGTGAGCTTGTTTAATCAAGTCACTTAATAATAAACGCCTGCTACTTTAGCAGGCGTTTTTCTTTGAAGTAGATTTTCTTCTTCATCGATAATGTTTGAAGTTAAAAGCACTCGGCATAGAATAGCTTTGAGAGCAAAGTTACTGACTAAAGTAGGAAATTAAGATGACTACACAGCTAGACGATAAAAAAATCGCTGAAATCAACAAGTATACAGGCGAGCAACGCCTGAAATACTGTGTGAAAGAAATCGTAGCAAACCGTGAAGTATGGATCTTAACCGATGAACACGGTTGTGTAATGCTGAACACAGAAGATGAAGACTGTGTTCCAGTATGGCCAAACCAAGAGTTCGCAGAATCATGGGCAACGGGTGATTGGTCTGAGTGTAAAGCTGAGTCTATTTCGCTAAACAAATGGCACAGTCGCTGGACGAATGGTCTAGAAGACGACGAGCTTGCTGTTGTAGTATTCCCGAACGAGCAAGAAGAAGGCGTTATCTTGTTCCCGGATGAGTTCGATTTCGAATTGAAAAAGCAGGCTGCTAAGCGCTAGTTCTTTCGTAATACTGTAACATCGTAAGTCAGCGTTGCCTTTCTTAGGCAGCGCTATCATTCAATTATCTCACCTAAGCTGTTTCAACGTATTTTCTTCAATACCCAATCAACTGATACAAGGGCGCTTGTTGTGCGGCTTTAGAAGCTTGTTGAAGCACACCTGTTTTGCTGTATCTCTTGAGTATCTTTCGAACGATAGGTTTTACTTCAGACTTTGTCATTCCAGCTTTCAATTCGGGTTCATACAGTAGTTGCAGTAGCACCACATCTAAGGGCGATATCAAGTCTTCTGGTGTATGGTCATTGAAAATAGAAGGGTAGGCTTTATCTGAATCATTCGGCAGGCCTAGAGCTTGTGTGATCTCTTCTACGATACATGCGACTAACTTACCTCTCGATCTTGCCTGATCAACGGGAATTACAATCCCAGCGTAAACAATCTCACTTTTAGAATTGGTTCGATAACCCGCCGTGCAGATGGCGCTATTTAAATGCTGAGTTGATTTGAGCTTGAGCACTGATTTCGCCTCAGATATCCACTGGCTCTGCCTCGTGTATATCCACTTAACGTTCGCTTCGGACTCTTTACTGACGATTGTTATCGGGTGTTGAGTGACTTCAGATAGGTGTTGGATATGAAGCTCTGTGAGCTCTTGGTGTAGTTCCTCATCACCGACGAGGTGATCGATCCAAATCTTGATCGGTTGTTTCCATTTGGCGAGCGGTTTGTTGCCTTGGGAATATTCGTGTTGAAGCGCGACGTTATAAAAGGCAGTTTCGACGAAGGTTCTATCTAGCCAAGTGAGTGGTGTGCTTGTTGCGTTAAAGGAAAACAGTACCAACAAGAGGGGAAGCATTGAAGCTGTTCGTAACATACTTTTCCCCTCTGCTGAATGAAGCGTGATTACAGATTAGTGGTTCGGCGCTTTGGAGAAATGGCTCTCAACCAATCTTTGGGTGATTTGGTGAGTTGGATTGGTCAACACTTGATCCGTTTCCCCACTCTCAACCACATTACCTTCGTGCATGACAATGATCTTGTCGGTAATGTGCTTAACAATACCGAGGTGTTGGGATACATAAACAAACGATACGCCCATCTCTTCTTGTAACTCTAAGAACAGGTTGATGATTTGCGAGCGCATTGCCATATCCAAACCATTCAACGCTTCATCAGCGACAATGATGGATGGCTGAAGTATTAAGGCACGAGCCAAACAAACCCTTTGTTTTTGGCCTGCCGCAAGCATCTGAGGGTAGAAGTAAGCATGTTCTGGTAGAAGCCCCACGCGCAGTAGTGTGTCTTTCACACGACGCATACGGGCTTCTGGTGGCATGTTGGTGTTTCGTTTTAATGGACCTTCAAGAATTCGACCGATCTGAATGCGTGGGTTTAGCGAGGTATTCGGATCTTGGAAGATCATTCGAATCAGCTTACAACGAGTCGAGTAGTCTTTGTGCTCTAGCTTTTCGCCATTCACGCGGATCTCGCCTGCGGTTGGTTCAACCATGCCTGCGAGCATTCTTGCTAATGTTGATTTGCCAGAGCCATTCTGACCGATAAAACCTATCGTCTGACCTGCTTCGAGGGAAAAGCTAACTGGCTTCACCGCCTGATGGATCTTTTTACGGAAAAGACCAGAGCGAGTCGTAAAGTCTTTAGACAAATCACTGACTTCTAATAATGCACTCATGATTTCTTTTTCTTCTCCATATTCAGAGGGAAGTGACAGTTAAACTTGTGGTTTTTGATTCGCTTGGTATGTGGGATCTCGACACACTGCCTTTGCGCATACGGGCAACGAGGCCCTAATCGACAACCAATAGGAAGATGCTGCAGCGGCGGAATTGATCCTGGCAAAGATTGCAGTTTCTCTTTGTGGGGAATCCAGTCGTTAAAGTCTGGCATCGCTTTTAGCAGAGCAACGGTATATGGGTGTTTGGGTGCATCCAATAGCTTCTGCGTATCAGCTGATTCTACAGACTGACCACAGTACATAACGGTAATGCGAGTCGCCCATTGAGTAATGGTGGTTAAGTCATGGCCGATCAGAATGATGGTCGTGTTATTGATCTGATTCATTCGGCTCAATAAACGCAAGATCTGAGACTGAGTAATCGGATCCAAATCATTGGTTGGCTCATCTGCAATCAAGACTTTTGGCTTGGCTGCAATTGCCATTGCGATCATGACTTTTTGACACTCACCATCGGTCAGTTCATAAGAGTAGCTGTCCATTAGACGAGAGTGGTCTTTGATGCCCACTTTGTGCAATAACGCGATCGCTTGCTTCTTACGCCACTTAAATCGCTGCCACCAACGACCTTCAAATGCGTGTGAAGGAATCGCTTCAATGAGCTGATTACCCACTTTTTCCGATGGATCAAGACACGTAGAAGGTTCTTGGAAGATCATCGCGATATCACGAGCAATTACACGCCTGCGCTCTTTAGGAGTCAGTTGCAGTAGGTCGATATTACCTAAGCGCATTCGGTCTGCAGAAACCTTCCAGTTTTCTTTACAAACCCCGACGATCGCTTTTGCAACCAAGCTCTTACCTGAGCCTGATTCACCCACTAAGCCACGAATTTCCCCTTCATTGAGGGTAATACTCATTCGATCTACGGCTTTAACCATCCCTTGAGGAGTCTCAATTTCGATAGTTAGATGTCGAATATCAAGTAACGGCATTATTCGATTCCTGCATTTAGCGCTTGGCGAACACCTTCACCGACGAGGTTAATCACGATAACTGTAAACATAATAGCTAAGCCGGGTAGGGTTACTGTCCATGGCGCAAGGTAAATCAGCTCGACTGAATCACCCAAGATTGATCCCCATTCAGTACTAGGTGCTTGAGCGCCAAGTCCTAGGAAGCCCAAGGCCGTGATATCAAGAATCGCGACTGATAGTGCCAGTGTAATTTCAAGTGCCACCACGGTAAGAATGTTAGGAAGTATTGAGTTCCAGAGTAGATAGAAATCGTTCGCGCCATCAAGGCGAGAAGCCAAAATATAGTCTTTTTCTACTTCAGCATGCACGGCAATGTACACTGAGCGTATAAAGCGCGGAATCAATGCCAAACACAAGGCCAGTAAGATATTAAACTCACCAAAGCCCAGGAACGCCACGAAAATAATCGCCAGCAGAAGAGATGGAATCGACATAACGGTATCAAGCAGGTGGTTTAGCGTGCTTGATAGCAATCCACGAGTCATCCCGGCGAGTACGCCAATCAGACAACCAATGACTGCTGCGATAAAGGTAATCACCACCGCAGCGCCGAAAGTAAGCTGAGAGCCAATAATCAGGCGAGAAAGAATGTCTCGACCTAAGTCATCGGTACCTAAAAAGTATTCGACCGTGCCAGCAGGATCCCAAGAGGGCGGTGTTAATAGGTGACCGGTTTGTTCTTGTGCATCATGGGGGGCTAGCCACGGAGAGGTGACGGTAACCAGAATGATAAGCACCAAACACCACAAGCCAAACATAGCCAGGTTATTGCTACGGAAGCTGCGCCAGAAACGTTCGAACTGGGTTGGAATTTGTTCTTCTTGGTAGACGTTATTTGTTAGCATACCATTCCTTCCTTACCAGTGGGTTGATCATCGCGCCCAGTAGATCGGACAAAATGTTTGCGGTCAAAACCAAGGTTGCCACCACAATCACGCCTGCTTGAATAGAAACGTAATCTTGATTCGATAATGCATCCAATAACCAGCGGCCAATGCCCGGCCAGTTAAAGATAGACTCGGTAATAATAGCAAGCGTCAACATACTCGATAGTTGAACACCGACCTTAGGAATAATCGGAGGTATCGCGTTTCTTAGCACGTGCTGCGTGATGATCTCTCTCGTAGAAAGACCTTTAATTCGCGCAGCACGGATGTAGTTTTGCGTCATTACTTCAGCCACTGACGCTCTCATTAATCGGATGACCTGAGTGGTTGGCGCCAGCGCTAAAACAAGACAAGGCAACGCCATATGCTCGATAACACTTTGTAATGCGTGTGCGCGGTAGCGACCTTCGGCAAAAAAGGCGTCGATCATCGCGAAGCCAGTCACGTGTTCAATTTCGTAAAGCAGGTCGTATCGACCACCAACTGGGAACATTTCAAAGTGCAGTGAAAACACCATGATCATCAGCAATGCGACCCAAAAGATAGGTGCAGAGTAACCAGCCATTGAGGTGAAGGAAATGGTGGTATCGACGAACTTGCCTTGCCTCATACCTGCAATCGTGCCAAAAGGGATACCTATAAACAGCGCAAGCACAAAGGCAAAGAAGCACAGCTCTAGCGTTGCAGGGAAAACCACGGCTAACTCATCGATGATAGGGACACCATGCTTGCTTAGACCAAAGTTTAGTGTCGACAATTCAGTGATATAACTAAGCCAACCGGGCCAAAAATCTTGAATTGCCCAAGGTGAGGTTTGGTCTAATCGAAGCAGAGCAAAACCCACTAATGTCAGAATTCCTAACGTAATAATGAATAAGTTTACACGTCTTAATGTATACCAAAACATTACTGCACCTCTCTTTTGACTTGATCAAAAGGTTGAGCATTGAAAGGGCTCTGCTTAAAACCAGTTAGCGAACGATCGTGCACGCGGAATTGCACGCCATGAGCCAGAGGGATAACAGGAACTTCTTCATTGAGAATATTTTGGGCTTGTCGATACAAGTTCACACGGTGCCTTTGTTGATTGATCTCTAATGCTAAGTCGAGGAGGAAATCAAAGTCTGAATTACACCACATAGAGACATTTAACCCTGCACGTTCAGAGCTGCATGAGAGAAGCGGACGTAAGAAGTTATCAGGATCACCCGTATTGCCTATCCAGCCTGTAAGCAACAAATCTGTTGAGGAAATAGAAGACAATTGTGTGCGGTCAAATCGGTCGTCGGTATAGAGTTTCAATTCAATACCTATATCGGCCAAGTTTGCTTGGATCAGCTCTGCCGTTTTTCTTGGGCTTGGATTGTATGCGCGTGGCTCTAGTGGTACCCACATCGAAAGCTCTAATCCGGGCTCGACACCGGCTTCTTTAAGAAGCGCAATCGCATAGTTTCGGTCGTAGCGAACTTGAACACTGTCTTTTTGGTGAGCCCAAGAAGTAGGAGGAAGCAATGTATAGGCCTTAGTACCGGTACCGTAATATACAGAATCAAGAATGTTCTGACGGTTGATGGCTAAATTCAATGCTTTACGTACTCGAGAGTCACGCAGGGCTGGGTGCTCAGTATTTAGCGCGATGAAAGAGACATTGACCGCAGGCGTGGCGGAAATCTGCAACTCTTCATGAGCTTGAATAATAGGAATTTGGCTAGAAATCGGTGAGTTCAACACGTCACATTCACTGCGAAGGAGTTTGGCAAGTGTCCCAGTCCCTCGTTGTGATGTGTCAAACACAACTTGGTCCATTTCTACGTCACCCTTCCAGTAATGCTTGTTCTTTTTTAAGCGAACTAGATCATTGATTTGGTATTCATCTAAGTAGAAAGGTCCGGTGCCGACAGGGTTGGAATCGATTTGATTTTTCTCATCCGCTGCAATGAGCTTGTTGGCATATTCTTTAGAGTGAATGACCGCATAGCTGGTGGCGATATTGTTGAGAAATGAATTGTCTGGGCGACTTAATTGGAATTTCACCGTTAAGTCGTCAACGGCAGTGATATCGACAATCAGGTTTTTGAAGTCGATGCCGGCAAACCATGGATATAGGCCGCCGCCCACATAATGAAATGGGTTTGAACTATCAATGACACGTTCAAAGCTAAACACCACATCTTGTGCATTCATGCTACGAGTTGGGGTGAACCAGTCTGTAGTTTGGAACGCAACATTTGGGCGCAGTTTGAAAGTGTACTCTGTACCTGATTTATCAACAGACCAACTTGTCGCCAAGTTCTGTCTTGGTCGGTAAGTCATTGGATCAAGAGTGAGCAGTGTATCGAAGATTTGAGGGCTCAGCGATTCTGCGGTAATACCACTATCAACCAGTTGTGGGTTGAAGGTACTAGGATTACCTTGGCCGCAATAAATGAAGCCTTTTTCGCGGATTTGCTCGTGATTCACACTCTCACCACATCCAGCTAGAAAGCTCAGCGTACAGATGCTCAGTGATAGTCTTATTAGTGCTTTCATAAAAAGAAATACTTTTCGAAACGAGGCGTTAGAGGAGCCTCAAGATCCGGACAATTTAACATTTTATTTATTCGGCTCCAAATAATAATCAAGTGTGGACAGCTATTTATCGTTAGCTTGTCCGACAATCGCATACTTCCTCACCATTCCACGTAATTGGTTGTAGGTTAACCCAAGTAATTCTGCGGCTTGTTTCTGGTTATACTTGCTCTGTTTTAGGGCTTGATTGAGTAGCTTGATGTCTTGTTGTTCTTGCCATGCTTTGTAATCAAGCGGCAAAGAAAACGAACTCTCTGATGAAGTATGGCTGTTAGACGGCTCATTGCCAGTTTCCTGCGTGGAATATTGCTCTGTTTCCCATGCGGGCTTAAATGGGTTAAACACCAAAGATTCAATAGGATATGGATCTTTACCGTGTTGGTAGATAGCACGCTCAATGACGTTCTTGAGTTCTCGAACATTCCCCGGCCATGAATAATCCAGCAGCGCCTCAACGGCAGACGGAGCAAAGCCAACAAACAACTCCAATTCTAATTCACGGCACATCTTAATGGCGTAGTATTCTGCCAGCAGCGTGATGTCTTCTTTTCGCTCTCGAAGAGGGGGGATAGTAATCACGTCAAACGCGAGCCTGTCCAATAAGTCGGCTCTGAATTCGCCCCTTAATGCCATGTCTGGCAAGTCAGCGTTGGTCGCGCAAACCAGTCTTACGTTGGCACTTAAAGCTTTTTGTCCGCCGACACGTTCATACTGCCCGTATTCAATAACGCGCAACAATTTCTCTTGAACGGCAAGGGGAGTGGTCGCGAGCTCATCCAGAAACAGTGTCCCACCTTCGGCCCTCTCAAAACGACCTTGATGACGACCTTTTGAGCCCGTGAAAGAACCGGATTCATGACCAAACAGTTCTGAGTCAATCAAACCTTCACTGAGGGTTGAGCAGTTCAATGAGATCAACGGTTGATCCCAGCGTTTTGAAAGGTAATGCAGCCTTTGTGCGATCAGCTCTTTACCCGTACCTCGCTCGCCAATGATCAGAATAGGTCTTTCGATTGGAGCCAGATGAGAAACTTTATCTAAAACAGAGAGAAAGCTAGATGACTCACCAATGAGGTTCTGCTGCATAGCGGGTCCTTATGCGATTTAAGTACTGAAGAAGGTCATGTTAAGGCTGTAGTGGTGAAAAATACCAATACTTGGTTAAATTCATCATAGCATGATTCGAGTTAATCACCATTTTATCGTAAGTGACTGATAAACAATGTCTTAAAAGTTGGCACGCAACTTGGATTATTTATGGTAGGTTTAACAATTAACGTAAATTTTTGAGCAAGTGGATTGAGAGTCGAATAACGATTTAAAACACATTTGCCATCATTGTAATTAAGGAGTTCCTCATGGGCATTTTTTCTCGCTTTGCAGACATTGTAAATTCAAACATCAGTGCACTATTAGATAAGGCTGAAGATCCTGAAAAGATGATTCGCCTAATTATTCAAGAAATGGAAGATACGCTGGTTGAGGTTCGCACTAACTCCGCAAAAGCGATCGCAGATAAGAAAGAGTTAGCACGTAAAGTTGAAGCTATCGAAACTCAGATTCTAGATTGGCAAAATAAAGCGACTCTAGCACTGACTAAACAACGAGAAGATTTAGCTAGAGCGGCTCTAATCGAAAAGCAAAAACTGGAAGACATCATCAAGAGCCTGCACACCGAGCAAACTTTGGTTCATGAAACCATCGAAAAGCTAACCAGTGAGATCGGCAAGCTTGAAACTAAAATTGCAGAAACTCGCGCAAAGCAACAAGCATTAATGATTCGTAATAATGCGGCGAGCAATCGTCGTGATGTTCAAAAACATCTGCATTCAAGCAAAACCAACGAAGCAATGGCGAAGTTTGAGCAATTCTCGCGTAAAGTGGATGAATTAGAAGCTGAAGCGGACGTTTACGCTAAAACGGGTAACGCAAAATCTTTAGACCAAGAGTTTGCCGAACTACAAGCTCAAGATGAAATCGAAAAAGAGCTAGCGAAACTGAAGCAACAAGTTGAAAACCGCGATAAATAATTTAGGAGTTGTCTATGTCAACATTTCTAATTGCAGGTCCACTGATTGTCTTCTTAATCTTCGTGGCACCGCTATGGTTATTCTTACATTACCGCAGCAAGAAGAAATCCAGCAATGGTCTTTCAGAAACCGACCTTCAACGTCTGCATAAGCTTTCTGCGCAAGCCGAATCCATGCAAGACCGAGTGAAAACGCTAGAAAAAATACTGGATGCGGAGTCGCCTAACTGGAGACGAAACTATGAGTAGAGAACTGTATCGCGACACGATTAACGGCAAATTGTCTGGTGTGTGTGCAGGGTTAGCGAACTACTTTGGCCTTGAAGTGTGGTTGGTTCGCATCTTAGTTATCTCTGCGGCATTGCTGGGTGGTAGCTTTCTGGTGTTATTAGCGTATTTAGCTTTGACATTTATGCTTGAAAAACAACCACCTCACTATGTTGATGAGATGAAAGCCAAGCAAGAGCACACACTCAAGCAAAAACCTTGGGAAAAAGGGCAAACGGCAGAGTCGTTACTGGGCACTTTAGAGGGTGATTTCCAGAAGTTAGAGACCAGTGTCCGCAACATGGAAGCTTATGTGACCTCCGACACTTTCAAAGTCGACCGCGCTTTTAAGAACATGTAACGATAAGTCTAAAAAAGATTAGATAACGGTTTAGGAAAATTTATCCCAAGCCGTTATTTTTTTTAATAATTTTGTCTAAATAAATCTTACGATAACTGGTAAGTTACATGTGATTAATCTATGTTATAAAAATATTTATAGATATGGATGATCACCAATGTATCGAGCCTCCGTTGTCCTTCTGACAGCTTTAGCTGGGTTGTCTGGGTGTGGTAAGGAGCTTCCTCCCGTACCTGAACCTGATTCTAGACCCGCCAAACTCTTCACTGTCTCTGTCGGTAGTAATGCCTTTGAACGTAGCTTTCCAGCCACCACTGAAGCCGGTGACAAAGCGGTACTTGCATTCCGTGTTCCTGGATTGCTTCAGACTATCGATGTCACCTCTGGTCAAAAGGTCAGCAAAGGTGAAGGGCTTGCAACGCTCAACCCTGACGAATATCAGCTGTTAGAGAAGCAAGCAAGAGCCAATTTTAAGCTTGCTGATGTTCAATACCAACGTTCGATTAAGCTACGTAAAGACCGAGTGGTATCAGAGCAAGATTTCGATCAAGCGAAAGCCAATCACAATTCTGCTAAAGCGATGCTTAATCAAGCCAAAGCAAACCTTCGCTATACCACTCTAGTTGCGCCTTACGATGGAACAATTTCCATTATTCCGGCTGAAAACCATGAATACATTGCTGCTAAAGAAGGCGTGATGAATATTCAAACCAATCAAATTCTTAAAGTCGTCTTCTTACTACCCGACCAACTTATTACGCGCTTTTCTTCAGGGTTTGAGACGGATGCAACCATGGTTTTTGATGCATTTCCTGAAAACTCTTATGCTCTAACCTTCCAAGAAGTGGATACCGAAGCAGACCCGAAAACAGGTTCGTACAAAGTCACTATGGTAATGGAAAGACCAACCGATGTGGGTATTTTGCCGGGCATGTCTGGCACGGTAAATTTGGTTTCAGCGTTAGCAGCCGCCACCAAAATTCCAACGTCAGCAATGGTTGTCGACGGGGATGATGTATCTGTTTGGCGTGTTAACAGCGATGGCATTGTTGAGAGTGTCTCAATCGTCATCGATGAAAAACGCCATATTGTCTCTGGACTGGACGATGGCGATCGCATTGTGACTTCTGGCGTCAATGGTCTTGAATCGGGCATTAAAGTTCGAGAGTGGATAAAGGAAAGGGGGCTATAACATGAAAATACTTCAAGTGGCCGCTGGCCTGTCGTGTTTGGTCTTACTTACGGCTTGTAAAGATAAGCAAGCTGCAGAGGTGAATAATTCGCCCTTGGTTAAAGCTATCGAGATTTCAGTCATCGATTTTAGTGACAAACTCTATTTCCCAGCAGTAGCAAACGCTGCTGAGAAAGCTCACCTCAGTTTTCGTGTGGCTGGTGAAATTAATAAGCTTGATGTCAAAGAGGGTGAACGTGTTTCTAAAGGGGACATCATTGCAGAGCTTGACCCAACCGATTATCAATTGGATGTCGACAACGCCCAGGCGCGTTACACGGTAATCAACAGTCAATACAGACGTTCAAGCCCGCTAGTGAAGAAAGGCTTATTGGCTAAGTCGCAGTTTGATGAAATCGCAGCTCAACGTCAGATTGCTTATGCCGAATTAGAGTTAGCAAAACTTCGCTTGTCGTTCACTAAGCTTCGTGCCCCTGTTGATGGGATTATTTCACGTGTCAGTGTCGATCAATATGAAAATATTCAGGTAGGTCAACAGGTCGTTAATATTCACAGTGTTGAAGATGTTGAGGTTGTGATTCAACTCCCTGATCAAATCTATGTGAATCAACCTAACGAACAATTGCTCGCGAACGTTGAAGCTGTGGTTAGAGTACCCAGTGGAAATGAATACACAGCAGGTATTAAGGAGTTTACTACTGAGCCTGACCCAAGTACAGGTACATTCACCGTTACGCTTGCTCTACCTATGCCAGAAGATGATTTGATTCTTGATGGTATGGCAGTTGAAGTGACGTCAAACGGTAGAGATATCGGATTGGACTTAAAAGCTGGTGTACTTATTCCTATTGAAGCAGTTTTTAACGCTGATGGGGATGAATTAACTCGTCAAAACTCATATGTATGGGTGCTTAACGACGACAAGACTGTATCTAAACAGCAAGTCGTGTTAGGAAAAGCAAATCAGAAAACATTGCAGGTTACGAAAGGATTAGAAATGGGGCAGCATGTGGTTGTTGCAGGCGTATCGCGATTGCGAGATGGGATGACAGTGGAAGTACTATCTCAGGAGACAAACAATGAGTGAAGAGAATAACAAGCCCCAAAATGACGCTCAACAAGGTGATGAACAGATCACAGGTGTTGCTGCTTACTTTATACGTAACAAAGTCATCAGCTGGATGCTGTCTCTGATCTTTCTTATTGGTGGTGTTTCTGCCTTCTTCGGTTTGGGTCGTTTAGAGGACCCTGCCTTTACCATCAAAGATGCAATGGTAGTGACTTCGTACCCAGGGGCTACGCCTCAGCAGGTGGAAGAAGAAGTGACTTACCCACTAGAGAAAGCGATTCAACAGCTTACCTATGTCGATGAAGTGAACTCTATTTCTAGCCGTGGCTTGTCTCAGGTAACGGTAACGATGAAGAATAACTACGGCCCCGATGATCTTCCGCAAATATGGGATGAACTTCGTCGAAAAGTGAATGATTTGAAGGTCGAACTGCCACCGGGCGTGAATGACCCTCAAGTTATCGATGATTTTGGTGACGTTTACGGTATTTTGCTGGCGGTAACGGGTGATGGCTACAGCTATAAAGAGCTGCTGGATTATATCGATTACCTAAGGCGAGAGCTGGAGTTGGTTGATGGGGTCAGTAAGGTCTCTGTTTCTGGTCAACAACAAGAGCAAGTTTTCATTGAAATATCAATGAAGCGAATAAGCTCCTTAGGTCTGTCTCCAAGCACGGTATTTAATCTTTTATCGACTCAAAACATTGTATCAAGTGCGGGTGCGGTAAGAATTGGTGACGAATACATTCGAATCCATCCAACGGGTGAGTTCCAGAATGTAGAACAGCTTGGCGATTTGATTCTGACTGAAGGCGGTGCTCAAGGTCTTATCTATTTGAAAGACGTAGCTGACGTCACTCGTGGCTATGTTGAAGTACCGAGCAACATCATCGGTTACAACGGTAAACTTGCACTTAACCTTGGGGTGTCCTTTGCACAAGGTGTGAACGTGGTCGCAGTGGGTGAAGCGTTTGACCGCAGACTTGCTGAATTGAAATACCAACAGCCGGTCGGCATCGATATTTCAGAGGTTTACAACCAACCGAAGGAAGTAGATAAGTCAGTAAGCGGCTTCGTGGTGAGCTTAGGGCAGGCGGTTGCGATCGTAATTGTAGTTCTACTGTTCTTCATGGGTCTACGCTCAGGTCTGTTGATCGGTTTGATACTGCTGTTGACCGTGTTCGGTACCTTTATTTTCATGCAGTACTTCAAGATTGACCTCCAGCGTATTTCATTAGGTGCATTGGTTATCGCCTTGGGGATGCTGGTGGATAATGCCATTGTGGTGGTGGAGGGGATATTGATCGGCACGCAGAAGGGGCGAACCCGGATGCAGGCCGCCACTGATATCGTGACCCAAACCAAATGGCCACTGCTTGGCGCAACGGTGATTGCGGTCACCGCGTTTGCTCCAATTGGTTTGTCTGAAGATTCAACGGGCGAATACTGTGGCACTTTGTTCACGGTGCTATTGATTTCATTGATGCTGAGTTGGTTTACCGCCATCTCGATCACGCCGTTTTTTGCCGATATCTTCTTCAGAGGACAGAAGGTTGATCCCGATAACGAAGGCAAAGACCCATACAACGGGATGGTTTTTGTTATCTATAAAAACTTCCTTGAGTTCTGTATGAAACGCGCGTGGCTAACCATGATCGTTCTGGTGATTGGTTTAGGTGCGAGTGTGTACGGTTTTGGCTTTGTGAAACAAGCATTCTTCCCATCTTCAACTACTCCGATGTTCCAAGTGGATGTTTGGATGCCAGAAGGTACGGATATTCGAGCAACTAATACCAAGTTGAGAGTGCTTGAGAGTTGGTTGTCGGAACAAAGTGAAGTTGAACATATCACGACCACGGCCGGTAAAGGTCTGCAGCGTTTCATGTTGACCTACTCACCCGAGAAGAGTTATAGCGCGTATGGCGAAATCACGGTTCGTGTGACAGATTATCAGGTACTTGAAGGGCTGATGCGTCGCTTCCGTGAACACGTTGACAGTCAGTTCCCTGAAATTGATTACAAACTTAAGCAAATTGAATTAGGCCCTGGTGGCGGTGCGAAAATTGAGGCTCGAATCGTCGGTTCAGATCCAACCGTGCTACGTTCAATAGCAGCTCAAGTTATGGACATCATGCGTGCCGATGACGGAGCGTTTAACGTTCGTCATGATTGGCGTGAAAGAACTAAGGTATTAGAGCCTCAGTTCAATGAAAGCCAAGCGCGTCGTTATGGTATTACCAAGTCTGACGTTGATGATTTCCTAGCGATGTCTTTCTCTGGTAAGTCGATTGGTGTGTATCGTGATGGTACTACGCTGATGCCTATTGTGGCTCGTTTACCTGAAGATGAGCGCATTGATATTCGCAACATCGAAGGTATGAAGATTTGGAGCCCGGCATTAAGCGAATACATTCCGTTGCAGCAAGTGACGCTTGGCTACGAATTGGAATGGGAAGATCCACTTATCATCCGTAAGAACCGTAAGCGCATGCTGACGGTAATGGCCGACAACGACCTATTGGGTGAAGAAACGGCTTCGACGTTACAGAAACGCTTACAGCCACAAATTGAAGCGATTGAGATGCCACCGGGTTATTCGTTGGAGTGGGGTGGTGAATATGAGTCATCTGCTGATGCACAAGCGTCTCTGTTTACCACTATGCCGATGGGTTACCTGTTCATGTTCTTGATTACCGTGTTCTTGTTCAACTCGGTCAAAGAGCCGCTGATTGTTTGGCTAACGGTTCCATTAGCGCTAATCGGGGTAACGACAGGCTTATTAGCCTTGAATACACCATTTGGCTTTATGGCATTGCTAGGCTTCTTGAGTTTATCCGGGATGCTACTTAAGAACGGTATCGTACTGCTTGATCAAATTGAGATTGAAATGAAATCAGGTAAAGACCCTTATGTTGCGGTAGTTGATGCAGCATTGAGTCGTGTTCGTCCGGTATGTATGGCAGCGATCACCACCATTCTTGGTATGATCCCTCTACTACCGGATATCTTCTTTAAACCAATGGCAGTAACCATCATGTTTGGTTTAGGCTTTGCGACTGTACTCACGCTAATCGTAGTACCTGTGCTGTATCGTTTATTCCATAAAATTGAAGTGGCTTAACGTCAACTAACCTTTGAAATAATGCCCCTATTTGGGGCATTATTTTTATGTACGATTACTAAAAGAGACTATCGAAATGGAAGCGAATACAGTGGATAGAACGTGTGCATGGGCACTTAAGCACGAACTAGAAAGGGAATATCACGATGCAGAGTGGGGCGTGCCTGTTTATGATGACCAAGTTCTGTTTGAGTTCATTACTTTAGAAGGCGCTCAGGCTGGTCTTAGCTGGATTACTATCCTTAAAAAGCGCGAAGGCTATCGTGCTGCGTTTGATAACTATGATCTCAACAAGCTTGCAGCGATGACCGAAGACAACGTGCCTCATATCATTGAAAACTTCGATGTGGTTAAGCATAAGGGCAAGATCGCTTCTGTATACGGTAATGCTCGAGCAACACTTGAACTCCAGAAAGAGTTTGGCTCTTTATCAAATGCTTTATGGCAATTTGTCGATAACAAGGTGATAGAAAACAACTGGACTGAGATGTCTCAAGTTCCTGCTTCTACTGAGCGGTCTAAGGCAATGAGTAAGTTTTTGAAAAAAAGAGGCTTTAAGTTTGTAGGGGAAACAATCTGTTACGCGTTTATGCAAGCGACAGGTATGGTTAATGATCATTTAGAAGGTTGTCCACACAAATAAAAGTGTTATTTCTCGTCGCGAAATAATTGCGTGAAAATTGGAAAATTTACTGGTCATTTGTAAACTATTCAATATCATATGCGACCGAATTCAAACCTAGAAGACGATAGTGAAACAACAAATCTACCAAATATGTGATGCTCGTTATGATCCCTTGCTTAGGCAGTTTGTGCGTGAAGATGGCCACGTAGAAACTATCGCGCCGTTAGAAGGTAAGGTGTTTCTATTCTTGCTTGAAAATGCTGGTGAGTGCATCGAGCGAGGTCTGATATTTGATAGGTGTTGGGGTAATGTAATTGTTTCAGAGCAAGCGCTGACTAACGTTATCTCAAAGATTCGAAAAACACTGTCTAGGGTAACTTGTGGTTGCGCGACGATTCGTACCGTTAGTAAGACAGGGTATTCTCTTGAAATCGACGAGTTGAACCGGTCCACAGTAACTGAAGAGGTGCCTTCTCAAGCGAGTAAAGAAATCTGCGAACTCGGTGTCCCACTTGCCGATTCTACGTTGAAGCAAAACGTACCTTTGTCCCAAGGAATGCCCCAAGAAATATCCCAAGACCCGTTGACAATAAATGAAGTCTTGATTGATGCAGATTCTGCAAAAGTTGTTTCTAATAGACACCTCGCTAAAGCCGGTTATTTACTCGCTTTGGTTTGTGTCGCAGTAACGGCGTTCAACCTTTTCCAAACCTACTATACGCCCCTACCTTATTTTATTGATAAAGCGGAATATCGTGACAGTTACACCGACAATACCAACCACTACTTCTTCCATATTGCTCATAATGACTCCTATTCGTTGCCTGCGGTCACTCAAAAGCTTACAGCGGTGATACCGAGCCACTGTAACGTTGATGTTTTTGTCCGTATTTACCCATCAGTCGACCAACCCGAAGATGACGCGTTATACATGTTGATTCAAAGGAAAGATGGTGAGGCTCTGAATTATAGTGCTTCGGTTTTCAATGTAGAGTCGTCTTTTGATTCCTTTGCTCAGTATATGAAGAAGAGGAGTTACTTTTGCGACTAATTGGCTTACTCATTTTGGTGGTAATTTCTGCAGCAAGTTTTTTGCCAGAACAGAACGTATTAGCGGGCACTCGATGGCATTGCAAAACGATTAAAACTGATTTTTTATCTCAGGCATTCCAACCATATCAATCACTTTATGAGCGTATAAGCCTTACTTTTCAATCTGACCATACCTTTAGTATGAGAGAGTTTGTGACGATTACAGAGCAAGACGGTAAGGAGAGTACTATGGAAAATCTGTATTTCGGGCACTATGAGCTTGATGGGAATAATTTGTCGATGAGCATTATAGATGTGAGAACGGCGACCCCTTTCCATGATCCAATTATTAACAATGAATATAGTGAGTATAAAGGGGTGACGATTGATTACGCTATTGCAGTTAAGGATCAGTCTTTGTACTTGTTCAATGAACACCGCTCTGAAATTTTCAATTGGGCGTGCTTTGACGTTCAGTAGCTTTTTAAAGCGATGTGTCTAATGCGCTAATCTAAAAAAGGCAGGAATATCCTGCCTTTTTGGTCTGAGTCTGCTAACGCTTTAAATTAAACGAGCGCGTTGTAACGCTCCAATCCTGCCTCTAGGTCCGCAATCAGATCGTCAACGTCTTCTAAGCCGATATGAACACGTACCAAGGTTCCAGCGAAGTTAGGGTTCGCTACTGTTCTTAGGCTATCAAAGCTGTTCGGTTCGTTCGCTAAAATCAAGCTTTCAAAACCACCCCATGAGTAACCCATACTAAAGTGCGTCATACCATCAAGCAGCGCTGTGGTCGCTTTTGTATTTGAGTTCTTCAGCACGAAAGAGAACAAGCCATTACCACCAGTGAAATCTCGTTTGAAGAATTCATGGCCTGGGCAAGACTCTATGGCAGGGTGACGAACATGATCAACCTCAGGTCGAGTCTCCAGCCATTTTGCGACTTTCAAGCTGCTCTCTGCATGTTGGCGTAGTCGAACGTCAAGAGTACGAATACCACGAAGGGCAAGGTAAGCGTCATCTGGTGATACACATTGCCCCATCAAATAGCTCTGTTCTCTTAGTTGATCCCAACACTTCTCGTTGGCAACAGCCGTACCTAACATCACATCAGAGTGACCAACAATGTATTTGGTCGCAGCTTGAATCGAGATATCAACGCCAAAATCAAACGGTGAGAAGTTCACACCAGCAGCCCATGTGTTATCGAGCATCACGATGATGTCGTGTTCATGAGCAATACGCGCTAGCGTTGGAATGTCTTGCACTTCCATGGTGACTGACCCAGGAGATTCGGTAAACAGCACCTTAGTGTTTGGCTTAATAAGGTCTTGGATGCCTTCACCGATCGTTGGCTCGTAGTAGGTCGTCTCTACACCCATCTTCTTCATGATGGTGTCACAGAAATCACGCGTCGGTTCGTAGCAGGTGTCGACCATCAGAATATGATCGCCTGTTTCTACAAAAGAAAGAATGGCATTTGAAATGGCCGCAGTACCACAAGGGTAAAGTGCACAGCCTGCGCCGCCCTCGACTTCAACCATGGCATCTTGGAAAGCGAAGTGAGTGTTGGTTCCACGGCGTCCGTAAAAAAGCGTTTTATTAGCGCGATTAATCGTAGCTTTACGCTTTTCTTCTACTGAGTTGAACACGACAGTAGAAGCGCGCTGTACTGGTGGGTTAACGACACCATTGGTCCACTTCTTATCACGACCTGCAGTGATCAGTTTAGTGGTTTTGTTCTCGGACATGCTGTGAATTCCTTATCAATCGGTTATGTCCTATTTAAAACATGCCAATAGCATTCAAAGCAAGAGCAGAGGGGGAGTTTTTATGCTTTTCTTTCGCTTTTTAACCTTTCACGTCGTTTATCGTGAAAGGTCAAAAATCTGATAAGCAGAGAGATATGAGTCGCAGTGGGTCCATTGATTGGATTACAGCAGTGGATTGAACAAATAGAACAATCGTTCGAAGAAGCGGTTACGTAAATTTCTCTGCTCCCATTGCTCCAATTCCACTGGATGAGATGATTCAATATAGGATTGCTGCAAATCAAACAGTTGCTTGGTGAAGTGCACGTCATCAACGGCTAGTGTCACTTCGAAGTTTAGCCAAAGGCTGCGCATGTCGATATTGACCGTTCCGATTAAGCAAAACTCTTCATCAATCACTACCGATTTGGTGTGAAGAAGGCCACCGTAAAATTCGTAAATCTTAACGCCAGCTTCAAGTAACTCTGTATAGAAAGCACGAGAAGCCCATTTAACCATCAATGAATCGTTGTTGTGTGGAATGACCAGTTCGACGTTTACGCCCCTTTGTGCTGTCATTTTTAGCGTTTCTAACAAGTCGGCACTCGGTACAAAATAAGGTGTAGTGATGCGCACAGAACGATTGGCTTGATTAATGGCAATAGTCAGAACTTGTAGGATCAAATATTCCGGCATACCAGGACCTGACGGAACGACCTGAACCGGATGGTGCGTCATTATTTCTTCAATCGGGCATTCAGGTAAATCAGGAAGAATGCGTTCGCCTGTTTCTACTTCCCAATCCCAACCATGAATAGCCGAAAGTACGTTAACGGTTGGCCCAGTGACTCGGACCATTACGTCGATCCATTGACCAACGCCTGAACTCTGTTTGAAATGCGCCGGATCCACCATGTTCATTGAACCGGTATAGGCGATGGATTCATCAATGACGATGATCTTACGGTGCTGTCTTAAATCAAGGCGACGTAAGAAAATACGCCATGGACTTACTTCTAATGCTTGCACAACTTGCACACCAGCGTCTTTCATCATTGAACGCCAATGGCTTTTGAAAAAGCGTGGACTACCTGCTGAATCGAGTAAAACCTTAACATCTACGCCACGTTTGGCCGCTCGAATCAGTGCAGAGGCTACGGAGTCGGTTAGACCACCAGGATGCCAAATATAGAAAACCATTTTGATACTGGTTTGTGCGTTTTCTATATCTTCGATAATTGCGTGAAGGATCTCATTGGGTGAAGCTTGCAGCGATAGTGTGTTTCCACTAAGTGCAGGAATACCCATTCGATTATTACAAAGCTCATCAATCTTGTGGATTGGGGATCCAACTTTACCTGGAAGGTGAACCTGACAATCATTTAATTGGCGGAACCAATCACCGAATGGAGTAAACATGCGATGTGCGCGCTCAGCCCGCTTTCTACCTAGGTTTAGCTCGCCGAAAAGGAAGTAACAGGCCACGCCAACAATCGGGATAATGTAGATAACCATCAACCACGCGAGAGAAACGCTGACAGAGCGTCGTTTTAGTACGACACGAAAGGTCACACCAGCGACGAGAACCCAGTACAAAGCAACGGAAGCTAAAGTTAAAAAATGGTAGAGCTTTTCCACATTGAATACTCGAAAAAAGAGACACTTAGATAGTAATGCTATTTTGAGGATATGGGAATTTAAGGAATCAACTATTTACAAAATAGAGCAAAAGCTGTAAACAGGTTATAGTTGTTAAGTTTTGGTTAACTTAAGACGAAAACGATTGTTTTGTATAAAAAGACGGCATTTAACCATAAAAATTTACATTGGTAACGAAATATGTACGGTTCGGACTTCCAATTTTATTCTTAAACTGGTTTACTTGCCACACAACGAGCGTCAATCAAATCTTTTAAGTGTGTAAATTTTTTTATACACCTTATCTTTTAAAGACGCCACCCAAAGCAAAACACAACATCACACAACACAAAAGTTTGGAGTACACGTGGCTACTAGTAATACAACCACAACACCCCGCGATACCTGGGGTTCGAAGTTAGGATTCGTAATGGCTGCAGCAGGTTCTGCTGTTGGTCTAGGTAACATTTGGAAATTCCCTTACACAGCAGGCGAAAGTGGCGGCGGTGCATTCGTTGCAATTTACCTGTTTTTTGTAATCTTCATCGGTTTCAGTGTCATGCTGACTGAATTTGCGATTGGCCGTCATACGCAAAAATCAGCGGTAGGTGCATTTAAATCGACTGACCGTCGTTGGACTTTCGCTGGTGTTATCGGCGTAGTCAGTGGTCTACTTATCATGGGTTTCTACCCTGTAGTAGGTGGCTGGTCTATCGCATACATCGGTAAAATTGCTGGTGGTCTACTAGACGCACCTGAAGCAATTGGTGACAGCTTCGGTGGCTTTATCTCAAACCCAGTTCAACCACTTATGTGGATGGGCTTATACCTACTACTTAACGTTGTAATCGTTATGAAGGGTATTTCTGGAGGTATTGAGAAAGCGGGTAAGATTTTGATGCCACTTCTTTTCATCATCCTGATTGTAGTATCCATCAAAGGCATCATGCTTCCGGGCGCGATGGCTGGTCTAGAGTTCTTATTCAGCCCTGACTTCTCTAAAGTAGACAGCGGTGTAATCCTAGCTGCATTAGGTCAAGCATTCTTCTCACTATCTCTTGGTATGGGTTGTATGTTGACATACGGTTCTTACCTGAAGAAGAAAGAGAACCTAGTTCAAACTACAGCTATGGTTACAGCAATGGATACAGGCGTTGCTATCCTAGCTGGTGTTGCAATGTTCCCTGCAATGTTCGCATTCGGTATGGAGCCAGCAGCTGGTCCTGGTCTAGTATTCGTTGTTGTTCCTCAGCTATTCGCTGAAATGGGCGGCGTAGTTGGTCTTCTATTCGCTCTAATGTTCTTCGTTGGTCTAAGTGTTGCGGCACTAACATCTTCAGTATCTCTACTTGAAGTTGTGGTTTCTTACCTAATCGATGAGAAAGGCATGAAGCGTGTGACTGCGGTACTATCTGCAAGTGTAGTAATGGCGATTCTATGTATCTTCGCTTCTCTATCACTTGGTGGCTTCGGTCCTACACTGTTCGGTACTGGCGCATTCGATATCTTCGACCTACTAACTGATAAGATCTTCCTAGCAGTTGGCGGTATGTTGGTATGTATCTTCGCTGGTTGGAGACTAAACCGCGCTGACCTAGAGAAAGAGATCACTAACGACGGTGAAGTATCTTTCCCACTATTCGGTTTATGGTACACACTAGTTAAGTACATCATCCCAGTAGCTATCGCTATCGTTGCGTTTATGGGTATCTCTTCTGGCTTCGACAGCGGTAAAGGTGCAATCATGCTACTAGGTATTGGTATCATTGCTGGCTCTGCGGTAATCTCTAAGAAGCTATAGTTCTTAGAAACCATAATTCTTAGAAGCTACAATCGCGAGCTAAAGTAAATTAAGAAACGGGGGTCATTGGCTTCCGTTTTTTTATTTCTGAAATTTGATTTTCGACGAAAAATAAAATCTTGCATAGGGCGAGTTGCTTTGTGCGAATTACTTAAATCTAATCGAGCAAATACTAGGCACTAACTGGTACAGGTTGAAAAGAAGCCCAATGATTCAATGTTTATTGAATGAGTTGGGCTTTTTCGTAGCTGGAATCTGGATTCAGACACGGTATACTCCACGTTCTACAATGGAGCTAGCCTTTACATGTTCGATATTCTTCTGAACCACTCTGATTTTTTACTTATCAATAAGCATCCAGGAGTCAGCGTCCACAAAGACGATGGCGATACTATGTTACTTCAAGAAGTTGCTAAGGCAATCAATGAGCCTAAGCTGTATCTCGTTCATCGGTTAGATAAAATGACCTCGGGCATTCTGCTGCTAGCAAAAAGTGCGTCGGCGGCGAGCGAGCTTTCACAGCTATTTGCAAAGCGTGAAGTAGAGAAATACTACCTTGCGCTCGGTTCTAAGAAGCCAAAGAAAAAGCAGGGGCTGATTTCTGGTGATATGGAGCGTTCAAGACGCTCTAGCTGGAAACTTCTGGCAACTAAAGAAAACCCGGCGATTACCCAATTTCTATCTGCAACAGCGGAACCCGGTGAACGTCTGCTGTTATGCAAACCCTATACAGGGCGAACTCACCAGATCCGTGTCGCGATGAAATCGATCGGCTCAGCCATTGTTGGTGACCCTATTTATAATCCATCGAGTGAGGCTGACAGAGGTTATCTGCACGCCTTCGCGATTCGATTTACTTATCAATCAGAAGCCTACGAATATGTCTGTGACCCAAGGAGCCTAGACTCTTTAGGCGAGAAGTGGCACCAAGAAACCGTATCTAGCGGTTTGGACGGTTGGCTTGAACCTTGGTCATTAAGTTGGCCAAAGCTAAACACTAAGTGAGTGAAATAATGGAAGCATCAGCTTTACCTCTGTTTTTTAGTCATATTGAACAGCAATTAAATGAAGTGCCAAACGAACTTCGCCGTATTTTCCACGGCCGCGGTAAGTTTTGGCCTGGTCTAGAGCAACTGACATGTGACTGGGTTGATGGACAGTTACTGGTTAACGTGTTTAAAGAGGTAGACGACGAATTCTTGTCATCTCTCAAAGCTGGATTGGTTGAACTCACCGACAAAGATATCTGGCAATCAAAGCAGGGCACAAGCATTGTTCTGCAACATCGCTATGCTGACGG
Source organism: Vibrio sp. TMPB1044 (assembly GCF_030442075.1). NCBI lineage: Bacteria > Pseudomonadati > Pseudomonadota > Gammaproteobacteria > Vibrionales > Vibrionaceae > Vibrio > Vibrio sp. TMPB1044. The sequence continues at coordinate 216,674 of NZ_JAUJED010000003.1, forward strand.
TGCACCTTCGGAAGTACTGTGGGGTGAGCTTAACGACTCTCCAGTGGTTGTTGAGCATGGCCTTAAGTATCAGTTAGACATTGGTCGTAATCAGAACTTTGGTCTGTTCCTAGATATGCGTAATGGTCGTCAGTGGGTACAAGATAATGCTAAGGATAAGAACGTTCTTAACCTGTTTGCATACACTTGTGGCTTCTCAATAGCGGCTATCGCTGGTGGTGCCCGTCAATGCATGAACGTGGATATGTCACGTGGCTCACTGAACAAAGGCCGTGATAACCACCGTTTGAACGAACATGACATGCGCTCGGTGAATTTCCTTGGCTACGATATCTTTAAGTCGTGGGGCAAAATCAAGAAAGGCGGTCCTTATGAGTTGGTGATTATCGACCCACCTTCGTTCCAAAAAGGCAGTTTCGCCCTAACTAAAGACTACAAAAAGATCTTACGTCGTTTGCCAGAGCTTCTAACGGAAGGCGGTGAAGTGATTGCGTGTGTGAACTCACCTGCAGTGTCACCTAACTTCCTTATCGAGACGATGGCAGAAGAAGCGCCAAACGTTGAGTTTATTGAACGCTTAGATAACCCACCTGAGTTTGTGGATGTCGATCTTGATTCAAGTCTAAAGGTATTGAGATTTCAAATTAAAGCCTCTGCCGATGCTTAATTGAATTTCAGAATCAGCTAAAAAAACGCCGCCCATCTGAGCGGCGTTTTTGTTTATAAACTAATACTAGCTGGTTTGATTCTTGAGGGTCTGGAATCCAAAATAGATACGCATAAATGTGGTTAGCCAACACGCGGCACCAAAGGTGTAGGCGAGAACCGCAAAGTGTTGAGGCCAAATACAGAAAGCAATGAAACAAGCGATGGTTTCTGTGCCTTCGGTTAGTCCAGACATGTAATACAGAGACTTATGTTTATAGACTGGGTTTTCAATGCCTCGCTTACCAGCCATAACCGCAAACGCTAAAAAGCTGCTGCCTGTGCCGATAAAAGAGAAAATCAAAAATGCACCGGCAATAGCGTTGTGTTCTGGGTTGGCGATAACAAAGCCAAAGGGGGTTAATGAGTAGAATAGGAAATCTAGGCTGATATCGAGGAAACCGCCCGCATCACTAATGCCTTGGATTCGAGCCAAGGCTCCATCAAGCCCGTCGCAAACCCTGTTAAATACAATAAACCCTAACGCCCATTCGTATTGTTGAAATGCCAATGCTGGAAACGCTAAACATCCAACCAGAAACCCAAACAGGGTGGTTTGGTTGGCTGTGATGCCGAATCTATTAAGTAGTTTGGCTGATTGATTTAATGGCCACTTAATGACCTTAATAGAGTACTTATCCAACATGGTTACTTCTCCATGGCCAAGACAAAACTTTTGCCCCTTGAGGCACATCGGCTTGGTCGTGCGTCACCATTAATGTCGGAATATCCGCTTTAGTGAGTTGCTCAAATACCCAGTCGCGAAACTGAGCTCTGAGTTCTTGGTCGAGCTTACTAAAAGGCTCATCAAGCAACGCCAATTTCGGTTTCGCCAATAGCATACGAGTTAAGCTAATTCTCGCTCGCTGGCCGCCAGATATTTGGTCGGGAAATGACTCCGCCAAGCGGGTCAGTTCAATGTCTTTTAACGCTTCCATTGCTTGTTGTTGGCGATCTGATCCCTTAACCGAGTTTGGTAACGAAAAGGCCAAGTTCTCCCATACTTTTAGGTGTGGAAACAACAAGTCATCTTGAAACAGAATGCCGACTTCACGCTGATGTGATGGGAGCTCGTCTAGCTGAATATCGTTCAAAATAACGGTGCCAGAGTATGAGAACTCGTCATTCAGGTGACCCGCGATGGCATCTAACAAAGTCGATTTTCCGCAGCCGCTTGGCCCCATCAACGCCAATATTTGGCCTGATTCTAATGTTACGTTTAGCGCTGAAAACAGCGATTCGCCATCGGTTTTACGGATGGTGAGGTCGTTGAGGTACAGACTCATTACTTAGGAAACCTTTAAAAGTAAGACGGCGATATCTAAGTTGAAGTCGGCTGACTAATATCGCTAAAGAGAAAAAGAACAGAGGCAATAGGGCCTGCCAAATGGCATAGATTGCTGTCACCCTGCGGTCGAAACCACTGGTTAGGGCAACGGCTTCGGTTGTGATCGTGTTAATGCGACCCGCACCGAGCATCAATGTTGGCAAATACTGAGCCAAACTCACGCTGATTCCGACCGCCCAAGCAAAGGCGATAGCAGAAAGCAAAATTGGCAGTTTGATTGAATACCAACTCTGAAATGGCGATTTACCCAAGCTCAGTGAAGCTTTTATCAGCCCATCATTGAAGCTTTTCCATGGGCCGTCCAAAGACAAGTACACAAATGGAAAGGCGAAGAATACGTGTGCCCAAATCACCCAAAACTCATAGGCGTTGCTGCCTATGTATAGGGTGGTCACTTGCATGCCAAACAATACTGAGAGTTGAGGTATCAACATGGGAATCGCGATAATAAAGCCCGGAACTTGCCACTTGTATTTGATTCGGTATTCGTGAGCAACCAGCGCAAGCAACAAAGCGACTGAAGCCGCAATCAGACCAATCCATAAGCTTTGACTAACGGTGCTCATGATGCCATCCCACTCGAACTCCCAGAAGCGCACGCTGTAGCGGCTCGGCAGTAAATCAGGGAAACGCCAGCGCTGAGCAACGCTCCAAATTGCCATTAAAGGAATGACCAGCAATGAAAGGCTAGCAAGGACAGTGAATATGGTTTTCCCCGGCAAGTTAGCCCCTGTTCTTCCTGAATACTGCCAAGTTCGAAAGTACTTAAGAATTGCCCATTCAACTAAACGCGCCAAGGCGATGATCAATGAAGCTAAGCCAAACAAAACGATAGCACCAGCAGCAGCTCGCGGGAGTAGATTAAGATCGGGATCGTTGAACCATTGCCATACTAAAACGGCAAAGGTCGGCGGGTTGGTTGGGCCAATGATCAGAGCAATATCGACAACCGATACACTGTAGGCGAGTACCGCCAACATTGGGAATCGAAGCTTAGTAAACCATTGTGGGAAAATACATTTCCACCAGATCTGAGCACGACTATAACCCAGAGATGCACTGACCTTAGTGATACGCTCTACATCAATTTGCTGAAGTATCGATATGCTCATCAACAATAAGAAAGGGACTTCTTTAAGCGCCAACATGATGATGAGGCCGAATGCGTATGGGTCTTTGACCAACAAAGCTAATTCAGAACTCGTAGCCGATTCACCAAGTAAGTGATGTACGGCTCTTGCGCCAAGGCCTGTTGGGCTAAATAAAAACGCAAAGCCAATGGCGAAAGCCACATGTGGAATGGCAAGCATTGGCGATAGCGTTAACTCAATCTTTCTCCAAAATTGGTTTCCCCAAGAGGCTTGAAGAATACAAAAGGTCAGGAAGCAGGCAATATAGCTGCTTGCAATCGCTGAACCTAGACTTAAGCCAATAGAGTGCCAAGCCCCTTCCCATTGAAAGACTTGGCTAAAACCGTTGAGTGTTGGCTCATCTAAACCTAGGGGCGGGATGAAACTCAGTGATGAAGCCACGACTCCCGCTACCCCAGGGATGGTTGGGATAATGCACACAGCTATAACAACAAAATATAGAGCGCGTAGCATGGAGGTTAGTTACCGTATCGCTTAAGCCACTCTTTCTCGAGCGCGTTTTGCCAACTAGGATGCGGTTCATCAATCGATTTAAATTGCTGGGTGTTTTTAGCGCTGCCAGTGAGGTACTTGCTGCTCAGAATCGAAGGATCGCCCCAAACATTAAGGTCACCTTTGCGAGACTGTGCTTCTGGGCTCAGCAAGAAGTTAATGGTCACTTGAGCACCTGCGGTTGCATTGGCATTCCAAGGAATCGCAAGGAAGTGAATGTTAGATAGAGCGCCGCTATCTAGAGCATAAGCCTTAGTGGTTTCCGCTAGGCGACCACTTGCTTGTGCTGAATAAACAGAGTTTGGATTAAACGTAATCGCGAGGTCGAGCTGTCCGTCATCCAGAAGTTGAATGCTTTCAGATGTACCTGCAGGAAATTGCTTTCCGCCTCGCCATGCCACTTTATGGAATTTATCTAAGTAAGCCCACAGTGGTTCCGTAACTTCTTGGAAGGTATCTTCTGAAACGGGTTTAGCAAGCGCAGGACTGTTGTTTGTTAGCTCAATCAGTAGAGACTTAATGAAGCTCGTACCATGAAACTCTGGTGGGCGCGGGTAGCTTAAGCGATTCGGGAAAGCCTGAGCGTAGCTCAACATCTCTGAAAACGATTGTGGCGGATTGTGCAGTGTTTCTTGGTCGTGGATGAAGACAAGTTGCCCAACGCCCCAAGGTGCTTCAAGGCCTTCTGTTGGTTCAGAGAAGTCGACATCAATCGGTAAAGATTTATCGACATACTGCCAGTTTGGAAGTGTTTGAGTGAATGGTCCAAACAACAAAGCGTTGTCTTTCATTGAGCGGAAGTTCTCGCCATTGATCCAAACGATATCAACACTGCCTTCAGTGTTCTTTCCTGCCGCCTTTTCTGCGAGTAAGCGAGTGGTAGTTTCTGCAATATCGGTTACTTTCACATGTTTTAAGGTAACACCGTACTCACTTTGTAATTTCTTGCCCGCCCACTGTAGGTAACGATTGATTTCTTGGCTACCGCCCCAAGCGTGAAAGTAGACAGTTTCTCCCTCTGCCTGCTGTTCTATTTGGTTCCAACTGTCGGTGGATGTTGCTTCATCAGCATAAGTGGTTGCGCTGTATGCAACGGTTGCCATGATTCCTAACGTACTTACTATCTTGTTCATAAACTTTTCCATTTGGTAGTGAACGGGCAAGAGCATTGTGTTTTCGAACGCCCTAATAGTTATTCTATCCGTTTCTCAAATAAATTCTAATTCAACAGTAAATTCAATCAATTACTTGAGAACAGGCAGGGAGTTCGCGGTTGAGTTTGTTTGATATGCGATCGTCTCGAAAGCTCGACAGACTTTAGGCTCTTACCATCCTAGCAATAGACCGATAAACCAGTGAATTTATTGCATCTAAATGAGAGATATTTGAGGTTTATTGGAGGTTGGTACGAAAAGTAGTCGATGAGTGTTAATTTTGAAGGTGTTGTGAGGGTAAGAAGGCAATAAAAAAGGAGCCATGAAGGCTCCTCTAATCAATATCTATTTCGAGAACGGATTAGTTTACCCAATCACGAATTGTGTACGTTAGCGTGTGTACATCGTTTTTCAGTACTAGCGTATCGTTTGTTAGGGTTACGTCGCTCCACTCGCTTAGAGTAGCAGAAACCGACTGTTCGATTTCCATCGCAGAGCCGTGACACATTTTCATTGTCATGCCCATTTGCTTTATACGGAATTGACCGTCTTTCAGCTCGCCTTGACCGAAGAAGTTGTTACAACCAGCCATGCCGTTTGCAGTCATCTTTTCGCCGATCTCTAGACGAGGAGCTGCTTGGTCTTCGCTTTTCACAATGTCCTTGCCATCAATTTGCGCAAGTTCCCAATTATGGTGCTGTAGATCGGTTGGTGTTACTTGCATCGCGTTGTCACCTGTTGTTGTGCATGCTGCTAGCATCATAGGTAAAGCGGCTACTGCTAGTAATTTTTTTGAACTAAACTTCATATTATAAGGCTCCAAAGGAAAGAACGAAGTTACCGAATAAGTGTAACTTGATGGGTTCAAAGTATAGTTTACAAAACACTATATGTGTCAGTATAAGGTCATAGTTTAGTATGGATTTCATGAGCTAGGCGATAAATTAATCGCTTATTTTTGAGATAGTAAGCGTAATTTTGAATGTGTAAGGAGGCACGGTGGAGCAGTTAGAGTTTTTCCAAGTTCCAAGCCCTTGCGTTGGGGTTTGTTCAAGCGATGACAAAGGCTATTGCAATGGTTGTATGCGCAAGAGAGAAGAGCGCTTTAATTGGATGTCGATGACACCGTCAGAACAATTGCACGTGATAAAGCTGTGTCGTCAGCGCTATAGACGAAAAATAATGAAGCAAAAAAACTTGGTTGGTAAGTCGGTCGACGAAGAGGGAAATACAAGTCCCCAAAGAGATCTTTTTGGCTAAAGAGGATGTATTAAGATTTTATTTAACTCCGACGTAACTATTACTTTACATAATGGTTGGGGTGTAATATTAAGATAGGTACTTTTGTACCTGAAGGAGTGGTGTCGGTATGAATAAAAAGAACGTAAAACTCAAAAAAGAGCCAGTCAAAGCACTGGATCGTAAAACGATCGGGGCGAAAGATGACCCTGAAGAGGCTCCGCGTGATTGGCATTCGATGTCAGAAGAAGAACGAATGGAAATCCTTTCTCACCTTTCAGACATGCCTTTTCAATAACACCACTGGTTCTTCAGAGTCTTTCTTAACCCCCTGTTTTCTTAAATAAACAGCTTTCTGAAATAAACATATTATTAAACAAACATGTGATTCGCTTTCGTTACACCACGATGATACGTGCAAAATGTATCATCGGCTTCGGTGGTTTTACTGTGAATCTTAATGTTTGTGATCACTTCAACAGCCCCTGCATCGTAGCAAGCTTGCTCTGCTTTTTTAACGATATCGAGTAATTGGTTGAGTTCACCTTTCATCGTGGTTTCCATTGCACCAACCTGGAACGGCACATCGGATGCTTTCACAACTTCAATGGCTTTATCAACCACTTCGAAGTTGTTGCCTTCTTTAACGCGAGGTATTACTTGGAAGGCAACCATCACTTCTTTTTCTCTTTTTAACTCAGACACTTTCTGCTTACTCTAGGATAGGGAATTGTTGCAGATGATAGGTTAATGCGGAGATAAATACTACAGCGGCTATGCTGGTTGGATTACTCTTATTGTTCTACTTATTACCCCAGTGGTCGCTTACCCAGCCACCTATGTGTTCATCAAAATGACTGCCACTGAACCTCTGGTTGCGTTCCACCGAGGTATCACAATCATCTTTATTATCTAATAGGGTTTGTATGTAGTTTGCCATCGGGTCATTGGAACGTTGACGATCTCGGCGGGTTGCCACTTCCTTAATCAGTTGTAATCGATATGTAGAGCTAGCACGTTTCATTTCAATGACCTCCTGTTGTAGACACTAATAGAAAAATCTAGTTGCCAGATATAGGGGCGTCAACGTGATTTGATAGTATTTTTTTTGAGCAACCAAGAATCAATACGTTGGCATCGTAATTCACAAAAGTGTCATTTAAGTTGGCAGCTTTAGGGAAGTTTTTGGGTGTGGATTTATGTTTTGTTGCATATAAAAAAGCCCAGTGCAAACTGAGCTGACCATTCTATTTCTGATTGCTTAGAGCTATTCCTGGTTACTTTGAGCTATTTGTTTTGCTTTTAAACTGCTTAATGCTCTTCTTTTTGGCTGTTCTTCGATTGGCCATTTTGTCTTTTGGCGGACGCTTACGAGCTGTTGATTCTGATGCAGGTTTATCAGTTACAGGGAAACCTTCCAACGATTGCAACGGAAGTGGCTTATTAGTCAGAGTTCGAATCGCATTGAGGTGCTCGTTTTCACTGTGGCTAACCAGCGAGATAGCACAGCCTGCGCTTCCTGCTCTCGCCGTTCTTCCTACGCGATGTACATAAGTTGCTGAGTGAGAGGGCAATTCAAAGTTGATCACAACAGGTAGCTGATCAATATGTATGCCACGAGCCATCACATCGGTTGCGATAAGCACGCGAGTTTCACCATTTTTGAAACTCTCTAATGCCTGTATGCGCTCTTCCTGGCTCTTGTTGCCATGTAACGCACTTACGCTGATCTTGGCTTTGTTCAATCGCTTGGTTAATGCGTCTGCATTGTCTTTGGCGCCAATAAAAACCAACACTTGCGGCCATTGGTTTTGATTAAGTAGGGCAATCAGTGCTTGAGCCTTGTTGCCTTTGTTCACGAGATACAGTGTTTCTTCAATGGTTTCGACAACGCTGTTTTCTTGGTGAATCGTGATCTTCTCTGGGTTTGATAAAAGCGCTTCAGCCTGATTGACCAACTCTGGAGGAAGTGTCGCTGAGAATAGCAGTGACTGTCGTTTCGCTGGCAGAGCTTCGATGATCGCTTGAATATCAGGCCAAAAGCCCATGTCGATCAATCGGTCTGCTTCATCAAGAACCAATGACACACATTGAGTTAACTCTAATTCGTCACTTTTGATAACAGCCAGCAATCGGCCCGGTGTTGCGATAGCAAGCTGTGGCCCCGTTAATAATTGCTGTTGTTGGTCATCTGCGTTCACACCCCCAGTTAACGTAATCGTTCTGATATTAAGAGCAGTTGCGATGGGTTCTAAAGACTCAGCGACTTGAGACGCAAGTTCACGTGTTGGAACGATAACAAGTGCTTGCAGTTCATTTACATCATGATTGATGTTGTTCAGCAAAGGTAAGCCGAAGGCCAATGTTTTACCGCTACCCGTTTGAGCCAATGCAAGTACGTCTTTCCCCGTAATAATTGTAGGAATTACCGCTTGCTGTATCTCTGTCGGCTTATTGAATTGAGATGGGAGCGCGGACACGGTTTTTGCGTTAAGGGTTAGGCTATCAAATGACATAAATGAACCAAGTATCAAAAGGGATGTGGAGTCTAACAGGGCTGCAAATGTTAGAGAATCAGTTTTGTACGTTACACGATAAACGTATTGATTATACGCGCGAATTATATATGTTAGCCATACGTGATAATTAAGCGTTTGTCATATTGTAATGGCAATGAATGGACGTACAATGTCCGCCCTAAAAATGTTCATGAAATGAGATCGAAATGAGTTGGGACAGTATCTGGCTGTTTATTGTTATCGTGTTTTTTATTGCCATTATTCCGGGGCCTAATGCTTTATTGGTATTAAGCACAGCCTTAACTCAAAGGAAGCTGTTCGCATTTGTGAACGTGTTGGGCGTGTCATGTGGTTTCTTTTTTCATGCCTTTATCTCGGCCAACGGCATAAGTCTGTTACTGTCGAACACCCCCATGGCCTTTGAAGGGCTAAAATGGACTGGGGTTTTTTATCTTGTCTGGCTTGGGTATAACCATTTTCGTGCGGCACTGCGCGCTCAAGAGGGCGTACTTTCAGTGGTAAGTGCATCGGGAAGTAAGTTATATAACCAATTTTTCAAAGGGCTCCTCACTAATCTTCTGAATCCTAAAATCGTCCTGTTTTATCTTTCTATATTTCCTCCATTTGTTTCAAAAGATGCGATTGTGGCAGACAGTCTCATGCTTGGTGGGATTCAGGCGTCAGTGGTATCGATGTGGTTCTTGGTTCTGATCTTAATGGCGGATACGTTTAAGCGCTTGTTGGTTCAAAAGCGAACCTCACAAATGATGAACATCGTTTGTGGTGTTCTATTCGTGGGCTTCAGCATCCAGTTGGCGTTGTTTCAGCTTTAGGGGGCGACGTGAAGAATTGGCTATTTAGCTATCGGTTCAGTTCTGATTTCCGTCTCAGTTCTCATTTTCTACTGAATGCTAAGCAATCCTTGTTTCTCTGTATAAATCTCTAAAGCATTATCCCGGCAAGTCGATATAATAATCAGCTATCAATTTGGTGAATGTGTTTGTTTGAAACCAATTGAAGCTAAAGTTTATTGCTTGACCGAATAACCGAGACAGGGAGTCATTAATGCGTGAAGATTCATTCACCCAGAAACGCAAATATTACCGCTTAAAGTACCCTCAAAAGGCACGCCCGGTGATGCGAATTAAGGATGAGCTTTTTCATGTCAGTGAAGTGTCTGAAAAAGGTGTACGCCTGATGATGCGCAACATCATTCCGGTTTATCGTGGCTTTTCAATGGCCGGCACCTTGAGGTTGCATGACAACAACAGTGTCGATATTAGTGGTGCTGTATTGAGACAAGAGGGCGATGAAGTGATCGTTCAGCTATCACAAGGCCCCAGCTTCAAAGATATGGTATCTGAACAAAGGCATATTAGGCAAAGATACCCGGTATTTTTTGCAAGCCTGAGAGTGGCTTAAAAGCGACTGACGTAAGTTCCTTAAGGCGCAAATAGCTTATTCTAAGCAGAGATTAAAAAGCCCAGCACTTTCATAAGTGCTGGGCTTTGTTATATTGACCAAACTAGATAGAGAGTCAAATAAAGAGCATGGCTAATCTATAGCTCGTCTACTGTTGCCCAAACTGCTGCTAGCATGTCGTGCCCAAATGCGGCACTACGCTCTGGCGACCAGCCGTAAAGTTCGTCAGCGTGGCTGATGTGATCTTTAAATGGCATCTCAACCGTGTAAGCCAAACACTTGAACTGCTCGCCAATCCAGTTTGTACCAACGGTCATGTTCGCTTTGCCTGGTTCGTCTTTGTCGTAACCAAACTCATCTTGGAACTCTGGCGTGATCGTCAGTAGCGCTTGCTTGAAGTGGTTCTCTAATTTAGCAATACGCTCATTGTATGAAGGTGTGCCTTCGCTACCAGCAACAAAGTTATACGGGATTGCTTCGTCGCCGTGAATGTCTAGACATAGGTCAACGCCCTTTTCTAGCATACGCTCGCGAACAAGGAATACCTCTGGGCTGCGTTCCATAGAAGGTGATTGCCATTCACGGTTCAGGTTTACGCCGATCGCGTTGGTACGCAGGTGACCGCGGATACTGCCATCAGGGTTCATATTAGGAACAACGTGGAATACTACGCTGTCTAGCAGTGAACGACCTACCGTGTCCGTTTCATCAAGCAGACGTTGAAGTAGACCTTCGATCAACCATTCAGCCATAGTCTCGCCAGGGTGTTGGCGACCAATAACCCAGATATTTTTCTTCTCTTCACTTGGCTCGCCGATAGTTAGCAAAGTGATGTCGTTGTTGTCTAGCGTATGACCCAGAGTTTCAAGCTTACAAGCCGGGTGCGTTTGAGCACTGTGCAGAAGATCTTGATGACGATCATATGAGTACGGTGCGAAGTACGCGAAGTACATTGAATCGTGCTCTGGAATGATATCAAAGCTTAGTGTGTCGCCATCGAATTGAGATGGGATACGGAACCACTCTTCGCGGTCATACGATGCAACCACATCGTAATCTTTCCAGCCTTCAGGGTATGCAGACGTTGCCAGTTGGCCGATTTCAAAGTGGTGTGCTTGTTGAGCATCGCTTTCTAAACGGAAGTGAAACCACTGAGAGATTTCAGTCTGGTTGTCTGCTGGGATAGTCAGTTGAATGTTTTGTGGTGAATCTGCTGAAACGACGTGAATGTTGCCGCTTTCGAAATTGCTGAAAATTTTCATTGTAGTTTTTATCTCGTAGTTGAGTTGCCGTAAGACTAGCACACTTTTTTTCGAGCAAACCACTAACTAAATCGTAATGAGATGTTATTTCAACTATCTACTTTTTAGTTGTCTATTTTGAACAATTACTTCCAATCTATCGGCGCTGACAAGTCGTACACCCGCGACAGGCAGAACGTGTGTGGCGATCTAACTTGCTACGTTGCACCTTGCAATAAGCGTTTTTCAATGCCCTTCGTCCAGAAAACCAATCATCAGGTTTCGCAAGAATCAGATAACCATTAAAGCGTTTCACAAGCTCGACTCTATTTTGGTCGATGAACTTGCTATCAAAGCCAATCTCAAAGTAATCAAGCGCTTGTTCGATGGCAGTGAAACTCGCTATTTTTTGTTGGAATTCTGTTTGGCTCATGGGAAGTAGGTTTCTGTTCTGGTGACAACTATTGTATCGAGTTTACGATTTGTTTTATTGATTTTAGTTATGACTTACCTGGGTTTGAAGCGTGGGCTTTTTTAACTTGAAGTGATCTTTTTAACTCTTTGAGGATTATAGATAAAGTATTAAAAAACTAAGACAGGACAGAACCAATGAATCGAATCAATCCAAAGAAACTACTTCGCAGTAAATGGACGGCCGTTAGCCCTTTGAAGAAAGAAAAGCACTTTATGGTCACAGAAGTTGAATTTGATGAAGGGGAAGTAGTGCGCTGCATGATAGAGGCAGTAATGACTAAACGAGAAGAAAACATCAATTGGCGAGAGCTTACTGATAATCAAAATTGGCTCCCAGGTTGGAAGTAGGGCTAGAAGCCTGTTTGATTCTAATCTGTTGTTAATGGCGAACTGGCGTTTATCGGATACTCGACGCACGCCCTTGCCAGTATTTAAGGCCTTCTAATACACCTTCAGCATGTGTTGCTCTACTCGTGTATACGTTGTCTCTATCCGATAGGTGAGCAACCTCAGGATAATGATTAGCGACCAATATCGAGTTTACGCCCTCAATGGTGAGCATCGAGGTGTCGTTAGCAGAATCACCCGCTACGCACACTTCCGCAACGCTCAAATCATGTTGTTTGAGCAGATGATGAATCGCGGTAGCCTTATTGACGCCCTTCGGGGTGATGTCCAGATACCAGTCGTGAGAGTAGGTGAGATGTACATCCAATCCGTGCGATTCCAAACTTGATTCGATCAACTCATGTTGAGGATCAGACAGTTTCCCTTCAAAAGTAATCTTGTAATCACCTTGATGGTTTTCGAAGCGCTCACCCATAAAATCAAGTGGTGCGAGAGCCGTCTCTACCTTTGATTTGTTCCAAGAAGCTTCCAGTTGGTTATGCCAAACATGGTCTGGTTTTTGGGAATGAACATGATGAATTTTCGTGCCCACATCGCTAATAATACTGTGTGGTTTCGGGTAGTTATCCGATTCTAAACCCACTCGAATCGAAGGTAATGTTCTTCCCGTCGCTATGATAAAGCGGATATCAGGTTGCTCTGTGAGGTAATCAAACAACTGGTTAACACCGTGAGATGAACCACCATCAAGCGTACCGTCAAAGTCACACACCAACATTTTTATCATTCGAATTCCTTGTCTTTTTCTCTATTTCGTCACGGGAAAATGTTTATTTCTTTTATAAAGAATGGCTCAGCAATGAGCACTCTACAAGTTGATGTCCAGCTTAGGTAATCACCAATTGAGAGTTTTCAGCAAGTATCACAGTTGGTGTGGTGTATTAAAATTCTTGGTTGAAAAATTTGATTTAGACTCGCTGACTTTAGCCGGTTGACCTTTGGTTTTTAGGTAGAGATTGAGAGTAGATTTTAGCTTTGTTGCCGAATGAACTTTCGCCTCTGAAACGCCATGAAAGCTTAATAAATAGTTTGTATTCGAATTATTTGTGCACGAACTAATTGTGGGTTTTCTTGGTTCATCCAGCCTATTAATTGCTCTAATGTAAAATTAATATTCAATAATCTATGAGTAAGCAATACATAATATTGGTCGTATGTTTGTTTAATTTATTCTTTTAATTATCAATATCTTGTCGTATATTGGCTTGTTTTTTGAACTTGGCATTATTGGTGTGGTTTCTGGTTATCTCCTTTCTTTGCCGAACGAAGCTCCTTGATTTACACTTGTTAATTACTTAGAGTGCTAATCGTTTTTCGGGTTTAAATAACCATTTTTAAGTTTAAATAACTGAGAAAGGATTAGATTACATGGATCCCATACTGGAAGTTAAGGGACTGTACAAGGTGTTTGGTGAAGACACCGACCGTGCTTTTACAATGATTAATGAAGGCGCGAACAAAGATAAAGTTTTCGAAGAAACAGGTTTAACGATTGGCGTTAACGATGTTTCTCTTAGTATTCAAGAAGGCGAGATTTTCGTAATAATGGGACTGTCAGGATCTGGCAAATCAACCCTAGTACGCCTTCTTAATCGCTTGATTGAACCTACCAAAGGTAATGTGTTTCTTCGAGGCAAAGACATTGCCCACATCTCAGAAGATGAACTCCGCGAAGTCCGCCGCAACAACATCTCAATGGTTTTCCAAAACTTCGCATTGATGCCTCACATGACAGTAATTGAAAATGCCGCGTTTGGTCTTGAGCTAGCGGGTGTTGAAGTCGATAAGCGAAAACAGTCAGCATTCGAAGCGTTAGAGCGAGTAGGTCTTGGCGCGTATTCAGAATCTTACCCTGATGAATTGTCTGGCGGTATGAAGCAGCGTGTTGGTTTGGCTCGTGCTCTAGCTTGCGACCCTGATATTCTGTTAATGGACGAAGCCTTTTCTGCACTCGATCCTTTGATTCGTACTGAAATGCAAGATGAGCTTATTCGCCTGCAAAATGACGATAAACGAACCATTGTTTTCATTTCGCATGATTTGGATGAAGCGATGCGTATCGGTGACCGAATTGCAATTATGCAAAATGGCGAAGTGGTTCAAGTAGGTACTCCAGACGATATTCTTAATAACCCAGCTAACGATTATGTCGAAGCTTTTTTCCGTGGTGTAAACGTAGCAAGCGTGCTTACTGTGAAAGACATTGCGCGTAAGAAGCCAGCTGCGGTATTTAAGAAATCAGAGCACGACGGCCCAGCTTCCGCTCTACAAATCTTGATGGATAACGACCGCGAATACGGCATCGTAGTTGAGAAGACCAGTCGTTACTCCGGCATCGTCTCTATTGATTCCCTTCGTAAAGCCCATAAAGAAAACAAATCACTCGTCAGCGCGCAGCTCGATGATGGTTTAACGCTGAACCCTGATTTACCAATCAATGATGTGCTTGGCCTTGTTGGCGGTGTGCCTTATTCCGTTCCTGTTGTGGACGAGCAAGGTAATTACTTTGGCGTTGTGACTAAGTCACGACTGCTACAAACATTAGATAAGGGATAGATCATGTCGTCTGAACAAACAAATAATGACCCATGGTCACAGTCTACTCCTGCCGCTCAACCTGCAAGTGATCCTTGGGGCCAAGCCGCTGATACTTCACCATCTGCAGATTGGCTAAGCAGCGAAACCGTCGAAACGACACCTTTTGATCCACTTAACCCATTTGCAGAAGCAGTTCTGCCTGTTGATACTTGGGTTGAGTCTGGATTAAATTGGTTAGTTGAACACGGACGTCCGTTATTTCAAGCAATACGTGTGCCTATCGATTTCATCCTAAGTTCATTTGAAACGGCGTTGGTGTCTACACCAGCTCCGTTTATGTTGATCATCTTGTTTCTCGTCGCATGGCAGTTTTCAAATCTGAAGCTTGGCGTGGCTACCGCAGTATCGTTGACGTTCATTGGCTTGATTGGCGCTTGGTCTGAAGCGATGACCACACTTTCACTGGTTATGACGTCGGTCTTCTTCTGTCTGTTGATTGGTTTGCCCATGGGGATATGGCTCGCGCGTAGTAATACTGCGGCTAAATTCGTACGCCCAATTCTCGACGCCATGCAAACGACGCCAGCCTTCGTTTATCTTGTACCCATCGTAATGTTGTTTGGTATCGGTAACGTTCCGGGTGTCGTGGTGACCATCATATTCGCACTTCCTCCTGTTGTACGTTTGACTATCTTGGGTATTCAACAGGTGCCGGAAGATTTGATCGAAGCGGGTCACTCATTCGGCGCAAGCAAAAAGCAGATGCTATATCGAATTCAATTGCCATTGGCGTTGCCAACCATCATGGCAGGCGTAAACCAAACACTAATGTTGTCGCTATCGATGGTGGTTATCGCATCAATGATCGCGGTAGGTGGTTTAGGTCAAATGGTACTGAGAGGTATCGGCCGTTTAGATATGGGATTGGCCGCTGTTGGTGGTCTAGGCATTGTTATTTTGGCAATCCTACTTGACCGCATTACCCAAGTTCTTGGGGTAAATGCAGGCAATACAAAATTACGCTGGTATCACATGGGGCCTGTTTCTCTTGTGCTAAAAGCTTTAAATCGCGGTAAACAATCAGAACTATAACTAAGGAAAAACACCAATGAATAATTCATGGAAGAGCAAACTCGCAGTTAGCATCGTTTCTACATTAGCAGTATCAACGAACGTGTGGGCAGCAAGCTTACCGGGTGAAGGTGTATCAGTTCAGCCAGTTCAATCGTCTGTTGCGGAAGAAACATTCCAAACGTTGATTGTTAACCGCGCTCTTGAAGAGCTTGGCTACGACGTGAAATCTACGCAAGAAGTGGATTACAATGTAGGTTACACCTCTATCGCAAAAGGTGACGCGACGTTCCTAACGGTAGGTTGGTTCCCCCTTCATGCTGATAAATACAAAATGGCGGGCGGCGATGACAAATTCTACCGCGAAGGCCAATATGTAAGTGGTGCCGCTCAAGGTTACCTAATCGATAAGAAAACGGCAGAAAAGTACAACATCACTAATATTGGTCAATTGACTGATCCAAAAATCGCCAAGCTGTTTGATGCTGACGGTGATGGGAAAGCAGATCTTACGGGCTGTAACCCAGGTTGGGGCTGTGAAATGGTTATCGAACACCAACTATCGGCATTCAAGCTGGACGATACGGTAACTCATAATCAAGGTAACTATGCGGCGATCATTGCCGACACAATTTCACGTTACCAGAAAGGTGAATCAATCCTTTACTACACGTGGACACCTTATTGGGTGAGTGGCGTATTGGTGCCTAACGAAGATGTAGTATGGCTAGAAGTTCCGTTCTCTTCACTACCAGGTGAGCGTGCGAATGTTGATACTACTTTGTCTAATGGTAAAAACTACGGCTTCGAAATGAACTCAATGCGCATTATTGCGAACAAAGAGTTTGCTAAGAACAACCCATCAGCGGCTAAACTTTTTGAAATCATCAAACTTAACATCAATGATGTAAGTGCTCAGAACATGATGATGAGCAAAGGTAAAAACAGCTCTGCGGATATCGAAGCGCACGTAAACGGTTGGATCAAAGCGAACCAAAGTACGTTCGATGGTTGGATTACAGAAGCGAAGAAAGCAGCGCTGTAACTTTGACTTGTATTTGCTCTGTCTTACAAGACATTTTGATTTGATGAGCGTGTTGAGTGATTGTGTAGAGTCACTCAATCACCTTCAAATCAAGTGAAATGGCGACAGAGTGAACATTAAAAAAGCCAGCAGTCCAATTTAGATTGCTGGCTTTTTGTTTTCTGTTTCTATTCTTGAGCTTCTAGCTTCTAGCTTCTAGCTTCTAGCTTCTAGCTTCTAGCTTCTAGTTTTTAGTTATAGCTCTAGCGTTCGCCTTGAACTTCGAAGTCATCACTTATTAAACGAGCGCAGCCATCCGCTTCCAGTGCCCAGTGCTCACGATGTACAACACCAAACGCCTTGTTCATTGTCCAGCTAGCGGTAAGAATGTAGCCGCCTTCTGGGTGCTCTTCCCACTTAACATCGGTGTAATCAACGTCTTTGAAGCCTTGGTCTATGATATTTTGCCAAAACGCTTGAATCGCTTCACGACCTTCAAAGGTACCAAATGGGCGAGCTTCCATTACACACGACTCCGAGTACTGATCCGCACAACCTTTTGCATCTTGGCTGTTGAATGCTTTCTGCCATGCGTTAATGCCTTGCTTACATGCTTCTAATACTTGGTTGTTTAACATTGCTTTTCTCCATAGCAGTCTTCTTTCAAACACTGTGTCTTTGATTTGGGTGTCTCGATAAGTTGGATTGAGTTTAGTCTTGGAAATTGATTTGAAAAACAGAGATAATAGAAAATACTGTATGTAAAAAGAGAACAATAGAATGAGTAAGCTAAAGCAGATGTCGATTTTCGCTCATATCGTAGAGCAAGGCTCAGTATCGGCCGCGGCTGAAAAACTAGAGTTGTCTAAATCTGTTGTCAGTCAGCATCTAAAAATTTTGGAGCAAGAGTTAGGTGCTTCACTTCTCAAGCGCACAACACGAAGACAAACCCTGACCAGTATGGGTGAGCGTTTCTATTTAAGTTGCAAAGACATTAACGTGATTGCAGACTCGGCTTGGGATATGGCCAAAGCTGAGTTAGAAGAGCCACAAGGTCGAATTCGAATTACGGCTCCGAATGCGTTGATGGATCTATTGGTTGCGCCTGTTATTGCAGAGCTGATGAAGCAATACCCAAAGCTAAAACCAGAACTGATCAGTGATGATCAGCACTTAGATTTCATGGAACATGATATTGATCTCGCAGTTCGAGTAGGCAGCTCCCGTGACAGTAACCTTAAGCAGAAGCGCTTAGGCGAGTTCAAAGATGTGTTGTGTGGTGTTGAAGGTATGCAAGATAGAGAGCTTGAATCTATCCCTTACATCGCAAATTCTTGGCAGGGGAAACAGGTGACTCATCACTTTAGTTCTCAAAATGAACAAGACTTTGTCTACCAACAGCAAGCCAGCTGTACCACCAACTCTTTTCACAGTTGCCTTGCCTTGATCAAGTCGGGCGTTGGCATCGGTGTGATTCCAGATTTCTACCTTCATCAGCTATCCGATGAGGTGGTCGACATTATTCCTAGTTTTCAATTACCCACTAACACGGTTTATGCATTGAATCCGTTTACTTCAAATACGCCAATCACTATCCAATTGTGTGTTCAAGCGTTGGAAGAGAAGCTCAAGCAGAACTTAGCATAGCTATTAATACCCGGTGTTTAACCATATTTACTAATAAAAGAAATAACATGTTTATTGCTCAGTAATTCAATCTTGTCGATAGTCAGTACGCAGTAGCGGTAGTTTTTGTTTTTGAAGTTGATGTTCGACTTTTCTTCTGTTGGTTCTGAAAACTTCCATATTTCAAATCCGATGTTCTTCATAAGTTCCAATGCACTTGGGTTCTTGATGATCATGGAATACTTTTTAATCTTAGTATTTCTTGCAAGAAGCTTCATATCGGAAATTAGATTCGCAATAGATTGTTCGCGCTTCTCAGAGTGACCGCTAACCACAATATAATTTAAGTTATGATTAGAATCTAAAGAGCAGGCTTGCTTAATATGCAGATGCTTATTTTGGTATTGCTCGAATACCTCTTCGTTGAAGAAAAAACCTAGGCTATGACTAACAATATCGCCATTAACATTGACCAGTTTTCTGCCATGCGCCTTTTTTTCACTGTAATAGAGAAACAGATCGATAGTATCGAGGGCTGAAGGATCCACCTTTGTATATTGTGAAATCAGCTTTATTCTATCTATTACTGCTTTGTCATTCTGATCTGTCATCAATGGCATGATCTTACAGTTACAGCCTTCTTCAATATCCCCTTTAGTGATAGATGATATTCGGCTTTGAAATGAAAAAAACCGTTCACTCAGGAAATCTTCAAGTAGTGCAGTGTCTTCGTTCTCTTCGGAATCAAAGGACTTCAACGTTGTATACAAGTCTAGACCAAGGCAGTCCAATAGCTTTAGGGCTTTGTAGTTACTTGGCTTTACTTTGCTATTTTCCCATCGATTTATCGTTACGACATCTACAGAGCTGAATTCATCATCTAAGTGATTAATGTATGCCGCAAAATCCTTTTGCGTTAACTTCAATTTCTTGCGCGCTTCGCGAAGTAATTTCGGAAATTTCATCATGGTAGAGTATTCACCTTTGATTAGTGACATTACGTTCCGATTCGTCAGATAGTCTATTTTATCAATCGTTAATATACAGTAGCTATAATGTTTATCTTTGAATGTGATATTACATTTTTTAGCAGAAGGTTCTGAAAATTTAAACACTTCAAACCCTAGGCCCTTCAAGAGTTTCATCATGTTGGGATCTTTTACTAAAACAGAATATTTTTTAATATTTTTGTTCTGAGAAAGTAACTGTATATCTGAAACTATATGCTCAATAACATGATCTTTTGTCTCTGAGTGTGAGCTTATATTAAAATAATTTATGCTTTTGCCTGAATTTAAAGAGCAGGCCATTCTGAGATCTAGCTCTTGAGTTTTTAATATCTCAAATTGATGGTCTTCAAAGAAAAAGCCTACGTTGTGACTCACAATGTCACCATCTGTATTGATGAGCTTGTGACCGTGTGCTTTTTTCTCACGGTAATAGAGATATAAATCAATTTGGTCCAGTGGCGAAATGTCGACTTTTGTGAATTTAGAAAGTAGTTTGATTCTGTCGATAACGCTAGTGTCACACGGCTCTGACATTAAAGGCTGTGACTTAAAATTTCGTTGGCCTTGTTTTTTATTGAGGCCTGCTAGAGCTGAAATTCGACTTTGAAATGAGCCGTGGGATTCGTTAAAAAACGCTTCGATTAGTGTATCTTTTTGTTCGGACTTGAAGCTCTTTATTGTCTCAAACAAATCTCCGCCAAGATACTGTAAGATCTTGAGTACTTTGTATGTACTTGGCTTTACCTTATTGTTTTCCCAACGATTTATCGTTACGACGTCAACCGCATTAAATTCATCGTCCAGCTGATTTAAGTAGGTTGCAAACTCTCTTTGCGTAAATAGAAGTTCCTTTCTGAAGTTACGTAACAACTGTGAAAACTCACTCATTAAAACATTAACCTTCTGATAATTAACTCAATGTCTCGATTCTAATTTAGACATCAGACTCTCTATTTAACATCTTCGGTAATTTGTTTTTTACGGATGTTAATTGTTTGGGTTGATTGATCGGTATGTTGCGCATGTCCCTAAAAAGGCGAAATGCCAAATTAGTGACGTCAAATCTATGGCATTTAGCCTGGAGACTTGTCAATCTACTGTGAAGTGCGCGTTAATGTTCAGATACAACCTTGCCTTTTTCTTATCTATTTTATTGATCCCATTCTCCGCCCAAGCTGACACTACAGGGCTAAAAATGGATCTGTCCGTAGATAGTGCATCTTATGACAATGGACAAGAGGTGGTTTACACGCTTGTTTTAACGAATGGGTCAGACAAAGCCATTAGTGACTTTGACGTTAAAGATGAGCTACTCAATATTCTGACGACAGATGACCAAGGCAAGAGCGTTAACGCGTTTACTCAGGCTACGATCCAAGCGCATTCGACGGTGCTTTCATCTGCGGGTACGTTTAATCGTTTTGGCAACCTAGAAGCAACTGACGTGCGTGTTGTCGCTGGTGGTTCGGTGACCTACACAATGTCTGCAATGGTTTCTGATGAGGCTGCGGGAACGATTGATAACTTCGCGACGGCGAGTTCTGGGCTATTGGATTCGATGGACTCAAATACAGAATCCATTCAGCGTGGTGTGTACCAACATGATGTTGCTGTTTCGGTCGATAAGATGAGCTATCAACTCAATAACAAACTCACCTATAAGATTAAGGTCTCGAACACTGGCGATACGTTTATTCAGACGCTCGACATTCAAGATATCCTTTCAGACATAAAGGCACTCAATATTGAAGGGGCTTTGCAACAAGCCTTTACTGACAACGTTAACTCAGTCAGCAAGGTTGAAGGCAGCAAGAGCGAACCAGGCACCTTCGCCGAATCAGGGGACTTATCAGTAAGTGATGCGTCGATTGATATAGGCGGGTCTGTGACTTACGAAATTCAAGCGACCGTTGCCGACAATTTAGTCGGCGACATTGTTAATGACAACATAACCGCTGAAACACGCGATGACTTGGTCACAGTTGATGAGGTTATCACTCCACCCACTGAGCCTAGTATCACCCTGACACATACTTTGAACCAATCGGATAACTACCTAGTCGATGATGAGTTTTCCTATACGGTCACGGTTGCCAACCAAGCAAACTCGGGTATTGCTTACCATTATTCGGTTCAGCAGTTTCTCGCTGATCTTGAAACCGATTTAGGTAATGATGTCAGCAATAACAAGAATGCTGACGATACAATGGGCAACCCATATGAGTCTTGGACCAATCAGGTTATTACTATTGGTTCTAACAGCATTTCTGAACTGAACGATACTGGGATTGAATCCAATAAGTCGTTAAACGACACAATTTCTATTTATCCTGGCGAACAAGTCCTGTATTCGGTGGAGGTTGATGTAAGCCCAGTCTCAATTGGCGTCATTCCTCAAGTTATCGCACGGGTAGTGGATGCAGAAGGCACAGCAGGTTCTACTGATGTGTTAACGGCCCCTCTAGATACACAACAAGTATTGAACTCTTCATCAAGCCAAATTACCCGTAATAAGAGCACAACAGATACTACGTATGTACCGGGGATATCCGGTGATAACGAAGTGGTCTATGACATTGTTATTTCAAACAAGGACGCTGAATTTTTCGCGAACGATGTTGAAGTTGTCGATAAATTTGCTTGTATCGTTACACAGCAAGCGGATGGCTCTAACGCTTCAGCATTTTCCGAGTGGAAACTTGAAGTCGCTGATAGAAGTGGTGATGGCTCTAATTACGGTTCATTTAACTATGGATCTTGGACTAAAAACGACATCGATTTAAAAGTCGACCTCGCGCCAGAGGGCTTTGTTCAATACAAGTTGACCGCAAAAGTGGCTGATACTAGTGTAGGTCAGATTGTTGATGATGGTTCAGATGTAGGCTTGTGCTTGGGAGATAACTTAGGTGAGTCGGGCTCTGGTGTACAAATGCCAAACTCGAAATTAAAAGTCCAAAAGGAAGTGGATTCTCGTTACTACTCAGCTGGCGGTACCCTGAACTACGATATCACGGTAGAGAATAACGGTGACGGCTACGCGATTGATGTGCCGGTTTACGATGATTTAGTCTCTGTCATGACTCAGTCTATTAATGATACGCCGACTAAAGCGTATTTGAGCTGGGTGATTACTGCGAAATCTTATGCTTCTGACGGCTCTATCTCGACAAACAGTGATCCTGGCTTTACTGGCCAAATTGAAGGTGATCAAAATAATAAAGTGATCTTAGACGAGAAGGCTAAGTTAGCCCCACACGATAAGATCGTTTATAGCATTGCCGCGATCGTAAACCCAATTGCTGATGATGAGATTCGAAATGAAGTGACGGTAGACAGCGTGCTCTATTCCGATAGAGGTGCTTATCCCCGTGATTATTACCTCACTCTGGACAAGCGTGTAGATGGGCACAATGAACAAAATGCCTATACCGACACGACGACCGAAATTACCTATACGATCAGTATTTCCAACCCAGAAGGGAATGGTTTCGCATCGAATATCAATGTTAAAGATGAAATCAGTACGATAGAGGCTGAGTTACTTCATGAGTCGGGAGAAACTAAGCCGGTGTTTTCATCATGGACCATCAGTGCTGAAAGAGAAGCGGCGTCTCCTTGGGTGCTAGCGGTAACCGACCCCGGTGACTTTTCGGATAATAATGACCTTAATGCAACGGCACAAATTCCTCCCGGAGCTTCTATCACCTACACCATTGTTGGACAGCTGGATCGCAGTGATGACAATGAGATTCTTTGGGGAGCGTTCAACAATACTGCAACAGTGACGGGACCAGAAACCAATCTATCTGATACGGTTCGTACTTACCCAAATGAACCAAACCTTGTTGTTGCTAAGACTGCTCGACATACAGACTTTGTGGTCGGAGAGCGTGCTACGTTCGATATTTATATCTATAACCGCGGCATCGGCTACGCAAATGATGCAACGGTACAGGACAGTATTTCAGCACTTATGTTCTTTGATAGTTGGACGATTGTCGGTTCGACCAATACAGATAAACCGGGTTCTCGTTACGGTGACATTGCTAACGACACTGACATCGATACCGACGTTGATATCACTCCCGGAGGGTGGGTTCACTATGAGGTGAGCGGTATTGTTAATGCCGATTATCCACATGATCAAGTATCCAACCGTGTAGATGTCTATGATCCGATTACAGACAGAGATCATAGTTCTTCCGCGCAAATTGATAACGCAGATAGCCTTTTTGATATCAATGTTTCACTTACAAAGACGACGGATGTAGTTCGCTATATGCCTGGTGAATATGTTGAATATACTATTTTGGTCAAGAACAATGATGAAGAAAACTTCGCTGAAGTTGAGCTTAGAGACGAACTAACGAAGGTCTTCACAACACTTGCCAATGATAAAGATGCGTATGTTGAGGACGTAGAAAACCAGCCTGCATTCGAGCATTGGTTGATAGATACTGGGAGTGGCTATGGAAGTCAATCTACCCATGATGTAAGAATTCCGCTGTCACTCGCTCCCGGTGAATTGAAGACAATAAAGATTAATGCCCTTGTTAAAGAGAATGCGGTGTCAAATGGGGTTGATGCGGATGAGTTAAATGTTATTCGTAATGAAGCGTTACTCCTCGATAGTAGAGATTCTGGGTGTACGACAGATTGCGAATATTTTAAACGCGCTGTGGCTGAAAACCATCAGGTACACAATAACGGTGGCGTTGTTCGTACAACCAATATTAACCGTTACTCTCCGGGTGATGAGTTGACTTATACCATCAAGTACAACTCTCAAGACGGGCGCGGTTATCGCAACAATGTTGATGTCAATGAACTGATTAATGAGATATCAGTGGAGTTACAGGATGACAGTTCAGGCAATCCATTTTTCGATGATTCAGTAGGCTTAAACAAGTTTACGGTTGCGGTTGCTAAGAGTGATCCTGCGAACTCAGGAACAACAGATGGTACCAAAGACGGTGATGTTGCGAACGACACTGACATCGTAACCTCGATTGATATCGATGCTGGCGAAGACGTGACTTACACAGTTACAGGTACAGTAAGACCGGATGCGGTCGGTGATATTCATTATCGAGATACCGTCGTTATTCCCGATGACTATCATCTAGATTTTGATAAAACGACCGATGAAGTGGTGTACGAGCCAGCTCAAACCGTGACCTATCACTTGGTGATTGAGAATGATGGCAAAGGTAACGCTCACGATATTCCAATCGTCGATAACCTCGAAGATATCACGGTCAGCTTAGTGGACGGTAATACAGGACCCGCGTATTCAGATTGGACCATTACATCGATCGCAACCGGAACCGATTCTGAGTATGTGGATGCGGGCGCAGGTGCTGGCAATGTTTACACATCAACCAACAGTAACCTAGATGTTGAAGCCGATATCCCGATGGGCGCTAAGCTTGAGTACCAAGTTGTAGCGACCATTAATGACAAAGCCAATGGAGACGTGGTTAACGTTTTAACCGTCGATGGTGACACCATTTCTCATGATATTCAGCAAGAAGCGCGTAAAGTCGATTTTGAGAAAAACATTCTGGCGTACTACGACACGAATGGTAACGAACTGGTTGGCGCAACCAATTATATGCCAGGGGGGTACGTTGAATATGAAATCCTAATTGAGAACATCGCAAGCGCCCACGTTGATGATATGAGCTTGCGTGATGACATCGATCAAATTAACACTCAATACTTTGATGGAACGCGTGGCCCTGCATTTGATAGCTGGACGATTGAAACATTCACTGATAGCTCAGGTATTTCCAACCCAGATGTTGATAACTCAATCCAAGACAATAAGCCGATTGATACTCACTTCGATATTTCGGCAGACAACTTTGGCCGAGCTGCATCGGCAGCGTTTGTCCGCTATGTCATAAAAGCCAAGATCAGTCCGAAAGCGGTTGGTTCTTTTATCAACAAAGCTTTCATCGATGAAGACAATGGTAATGAACTGATCGCGGTATCACCACCATCAACGATGGCGGATCCTGAAGTCACGTTCTCTAAAAAAGCGTTTTATGACGCTGGGTTCTCTTCGCAAAAAACTGAATATTCCCAAGCTTCTGGCGAGAGTGAGGTTTACTACCGCGTTGAGATTAAGAATACGGGTGATGGTATTGAATATGGTTCTCGCCTAGAAGATGTGATTTCGGAAATTCAAACTCGTATTGCAGAAGACAGCACCACTTCAGCTGGAGATCCTGTTGGTCAACCGTTCTTAGCTGGCTGGGAAGTTAGCCTAGATAAAACCGCTGCGACAGGCTCTATTACTGACGCGATTGATTTTGTACCGGGCAATAACATAAATATTGATAACGAAATTGTTATCGCGCCTCAAGAAGGCCTAATGTTCACTATTCATGCTCAAATTCGTGAAGATGCATTGGGTGACATTCAAAATAAAGCGACTTACGACGGTAGTGTTCAAAGTGCGAATTTATTGCCGCTTGAAAATAATACCAATGTCGAAAAACGAGTGGTGTCGATCAACGGCAACCCGTTCAGTGATGGTGATACCTATCTTCCGGGTGACGAAGTTGAGTATGAATTTGTTGTGACTAACCAAGAAAACGGTTGGGCGAACGATGTTCAGATCAAAGACACAATAACGGATATTGAAGTCGAGGTTATTGGGAATAATAAGAGAATGCCAGCTTTTGTTTCCAGTGATGTTTCTCATGAGATTAGCAATGGTATTGATGCCAATATTGATACCTATGTACCAAGCTACAACACAAGTGGCAACCTTGATATTGAAACCGATATTGCCGCGAGAGAAGTGCTGACGTTTAACTTAACGGGTATTGTTCGCGACGATGCTTTAGGCACTATTGATGCCAACCGAGTGACAGCAGGAAGTGACTCAGCGACGTCGCAAGAGATTCCTCCTAAAGATGCCGAGCTCGATTACTTCAAAACCTTGGTGTATACCGATGGTGAATCGGCAGGGTGTTCTGTTCCTTCAGACGATGGTAGCGGTTGTACTTATGCACCACGTGGTGATGTTGAGTATCAAGTTACGTTAGAGAATATCGGAGACAGTATCGCCGGTAATGTACCTGTTATTGACGCTATTCACGCAATCAAAACCGAAGATGGTGACGATGCGTTCTCTGGCTGGACAACGGCTATTGCGGTCGAACCTGTTGGTACCTATGACGTGCAAGGTAGTTACAGCGGCAGCGTACCATTGGATGCAACTGTCGACCTTCGCCCCGGTGAGCGTATCGTTTTTGATGTGAGAGGTACGGTCTCGGCATCAGCGACAGGCACAATCACCAACACGGCACAAGTGAATAACGGCAACACCAACGACATCATACTTGATCCGGGTCGCTCGAATATCCTGATAGATAAATGGACAGATACGCCTGAGTACGTGCCGGGCGGAATGGTTAATTACTACATCGATATAACCAATAACGATGTGGACACTGGCTTGTTCTCGATTCGTGACATCATTAGCAGCTTTGAAGTTGAAATTGTCGATGGCTCAATGAAAACCGCACTCACGGAGTGGACGGTTGATTATGATGTGCTTTATAACTCCGCGCCATCAGATCCTAACGCTAATGATTTCTCTGAGCTCGACAAGCTAGTAGGTCAAAATAGCCCAGACATCGATTTACCTGTTGAATCGATCAAGATGGCTGGGCGTGACGATGCAGGTACGGGGGGCGGCGATAAGTACACAGTTGTCCGTATTCACGTTCAAGGCAAGGTTCGTGATGACGCGATTGGACGTTTTACCAATACGGTTTATCTACGACATGGTTTGGACGATTCGAAGATCGCTCGCTTACGTGAAGGCTTTATCACTCCGAAACCGGGTCAATTGGTGCTCACCAAAGAAACGACGCCAATTGCAGAACCCGATGCCAAATACCAACCAGGTCAACCAATCTCATACAAGATCACTGTGGCTAACACGGGTGAAGGTTACCTTGTCGATCAAGTCCTAACCGATCGTATCGACACCATCATGACAGAGGTGGCTAACAGCCCAGATCAAGAACAAGCGTTGACAGGTAATTGGGTCATTAGCGACGAACAGCTTGATGGCAGTGGCGATCCAGTCCTGAACGCTCGCAAAGATGTGGTTAATAACACGCAGGGTTATAGTGCGACTTACAGCATTCACCCGGGTGACAGTTATTCATTTGTCGTGACAAACACTGTTAATGATAAAGCCAAAGGCGAGATCACTAACGTCGTTAAAGTTGATAGCGACGACGGTGAGCACTCTGCAGACGCGACCTACATTCCAGAAGATGCGCAAGTTGAGATCACTAAAGACGTCGATAAAGCAGAGTACCTTCCGGGAGAGTCGCTTCAGTACACAGTAACCGTTAAGAATAATGGCTTAGGTTGGGCTGAAGATGTGGCTATTGAAGATGCGCTTAAGTCGGTTGAAACCACGATTGCAGGCGGTGCGACTGAGCAAGCTTTTGACCCTGCTTCAATCCAAATATCTGCGGTATCGACAACGGGTGAAACCCCAGTACCGGATGCAACCAGTGGTAAAGATCTTAATGAGACGCTCGATATTGCGCCTCAAGACAGCATTGTTTTCACGATTCAAGTGACGACTAATCCGTTGGCGACAGGTGATATTACTAACATCGCATCAGCGACCTTTGACGGCACAACATTTGATGGAAGTGCTACCAGTTCACCAGTGTTGGCGACGGTTTCGGTCAAGAAGACGGTTGATACGCCATCGTATGAAGTAACCAAGCTGATTAACTACGACATCACCGTAATCAATAGCTCTGATGCGTTTGCATCTGGTGTGCAACTTCAAGACATCATCAGTGACATTCAAGTCGACACGACGGCTGATAAACAAGAGTCGGCATTCCTACTATGGGAAGTGAGCTTTGACGCCTCGGATGATCGCTCCGTTGTAACTCCAAAGACGTTCGACTTGAGTGAAGACATCGATGTGAGTATGGATGTTGCGCCACAGAGCACAGTGACTTTCCATGTTAAGGCGTTAATTCGCACGACAGCGATTGGTGATATCAGCAATACGGCAACCATCACTTACAACGGTGCCCCACAAGACTCTACCGTTACGATCACACCGAAAGAATCTGAGTTTGTTGCGACCAAAACCAATGTCCAAACCGAGTATGAGCCGGGTGGTGAGCTGGAGTTCCTGATCACCATAGAAAACACCTCGAACAACTACATCAGTGACTTAAGTGTTGTTGATGACATGGAATCTATTGAGGTGTCGTATTACGACGGTTCGACGGGGCCTGCTTTTGTGGCTGGTTCCACCTCTTTGGTGGTCGATTCAACCACAATAGGCACTACCACCGAGCAAGTTAGCCCGACGGAATACAACATAGATATCGCGCCACACGGCACAGTTGTGTTCCGCTCAAAAGGCACCGTAGTCGATATCGCGACTGGACACATTATTAATACCGCGCAAGTAGACGGCGGTGATGTGGTCAGCCCTCCAGTTCACACTGTGGCGGCTGTGGTTCAAGCCGAGCTGTTTACCGATGCTCCGTATTACGTTCCGGGTGAGCAAGTTGAGTATCACTTAGTGGTGCAAAACATTGGCCGTGGTATAGCCAAAGATGTCGCGCTTTATACTCAGTTTTCTGAATCCATGGGTGACCATATTGATGGTTCACACAGCCATGCCTTTGATGATTGGACACTAACTGCATCATCAGAAGGAGCTGAAACCCAACCGGGTACGTTTGATAACGATAAAGATATCTTCACGTTGGTCGACATCGCGCCTGGCGGCAAGATTGACTACACGTTCACATTGACGGTCAATGAAGACATGCTGACTAACATCGATGTGCTTGGTTACTACCTTGATTTAACCGGCAGCCCAACGATGCGTGCTCGATCGAAAGGCATGTTGGCATCAGAAACCTCGATGCAGGCAGTAGCAGACCAAGTATCAGCTCTGGATCTACCGCCAGTGGGTGCTGATCTGGTTGTTGAAAAGCGTTCTGATAAACCTGAATACACCGAAGATGATGACAGTGTGACTTACTATTTAGCCGTAACTAATAACGGCTTGGGTAATGCTGCGAACGTTCGCCTAACCGATGAAATCAGCGAACTGCAAAACAGCGCTGGCAACGAAGTGTTTACCGATTGGACCATTGAAGGGGTCGAAGTTGATGAAACGGGCGCAGTGATTCAACGTCATAGCTTCCCATCAAGCACAGACCTAGACACCACCGTTAATCTTAAGTCTCAAAAGCGAAATGCCTTCGCGTTTGAAGTTGTGGGTACATTGGGTAAAGGTTTGGATGACGACATCACCAATACCTTCACCGCGAAGGAATCGGACGGTACCGAAACCAGTGATAGCGTCACCAATCACATAAAAAAAATTCCGGATAATTCTGGTGTCCTCGAGTTGACGAAATCTGCGTTGCAAGATACCGCGCAAGTCGGTGACGCGGTTGAATACGAGATTATCGTAGAGAACAACAATGAATCTTACTTTAAGAACGTGACTGTAGAGGACCGTTACCCAAGTGGTCTGAAATATATCGTGGACACGTCAGAAATCGTGTTGAGCGGTACTGATGGTGAGTTTGGTACACAAGACGATCAAGTGATCTCTCAAGAGCCGTCAGACACCGGCAAGCTTATGTTCACGTCGCTGAACTTTGATCCGGGCGAGAAGCTGCGTATTCGTTACTTATTGCGAGTATCGGTAGGAGCAACGTTTGGTGATTACATCAACACCGCAGTAGCGAAAGTGGATGGAGCGATAGTTTCCAATGAAGACACCGCCAAAGTGACCGTAGAACCGGACAAGGTGTTCGATACCTCATCGATAATCGGCAAAGTCTTTGAAGATCACAACAAAGATGGATTCCAAGCAGATGCAACGGCATTTAATGTTGAGCTAACAGCCAGTTTGCCTACTCAGGATTACATTGCTAGTTCTACAATCGTTCTCCGAGATGGTAAGGAGATTGCAGTTAGAGATAAAGATTTAATTGGCACAGCAACCTCGGCGCTTGAGAAGGGCTTGGCCCTTGGTGATCTTTGGGGTCACTCAGTCAACCGAACGCTGCCAGAAACCAGCAAAGTGGTGATTCAATTCAAGACTCGCACACAACAGAGCTTTGATTTCTATGTCACGACCGATGCGGGCTCCCGTATCGAGTTTGATGCACAAGGTCAGATTCAATTTAAGCATGAATCCGATAAGAAGAAGGGACTGAGCGCGGAAAACCTCAACGTAACCAGAAACCTGTATCGCGATGGCGAGGATTACCTGTGGGAAATCGTTATCGAAAACAAAGGTATTTACGAAGATGGTATTCCGGGCGTTAAGTTAATGACGGTTGAGGGAATCGTTATTTACACAGACCAGTACGGTCGTTACCACGTGCCCGACCAATGGGTACTCAATAAGAAAGGTAAGAACTTCCTCGTGAAGTTGGACACTGATTCGTTATCCACCTCCATGGAAGTGGTGAGCGAAAACCCGAAAGTGTTGCGAATTACCCCGAACAAGCTCACCAAGTTCAACTTTAGCGTTCATCGCAAAGACCAAGAAAGTGAACAGCAGTAAGCCATTGGAACCGTATCTGGAAATTGTATGAAAGTATTTAGTAAGTCTCGTTTAGCAACGTGTGTGTTGGCTGCCATCCCTGTGATGGCGGTAGCGAAAGACACAGGTAAGCTTGAAAAACTCGGTTCTGAGACGACAGGCATTGAAATCACTAAGCCGAACCAAGACCAGGACAGCTCGCGTATATACCTAGAGCAAGGTGCTATTTGGGCAAGCCGCGACATCACTCGCTTTGACCCAGTATTAGATGTTAGCGTCAGCGATGAGTTAGAAGTGGAACAAGGCACACTGCGTGACAGCGTCGGTTTCACCATCACCACCAACTATGGTTACTACATCAAAAAATACCAATTGGAAGTGTACCGTGTGGGTGACTTTGGTTTGTCTGAGCCAATCGCTGTGCTTGATGGCGATAAACTGGCAAACGATTCTGACATCAATTGGGATGGTCAAACTGATATTGACTACCAGTTTGAAGTCGGTGAGCAGCTGATGTTCCGCCTAAAAGCGTGGGACAAAGATGGCAACATGGATGTGACCACGGTTGGTGTGACAGATCTGGTGAAGCCTGACTCTGAAGTCGATATCGATCGCAACGATAACGACGATGAAGAGAGCAAAGACAAGAGCTATGGCCAAGCTAAGTTGATGCGTCACAACATTCCGACCAATGCGGGCTTAGCAAAGTTCATTGGTACCGGTTTGAAAGGCGTTGATAAAGTCATCATCGGTGAAGACGAATTTGACGTTGAAGACGGCAACTTATACGCAGAACAATACTTACCTACAGACTCCTACATTTTCCCAACCAAGGTTGTGTTTGATAACGGTGATGAACGTCGTTACAAGCTGTACGTTCGTATTCCAGATACGTACTACGCACAAACGGGTTTGGCTGATCTTTATGTTGGTAAGAACAATGTGTCTGGTAATAACAGTGCGCTGAGCGTCGATGACCAGTACCAAGATGACATCTATAACCAAGGCCGTTTAGCGTACTTTGGTCAGGGTAAATTTGGCGACAAGCTTCGCGTGACCACTCACTTCGATACTCGAGAAAGTGAGATAAAAGACATGTTTAAACATCCGTTCGCATCAGACGATTCGGATGTGTTCGATATTCTCGAAGACGACGATGAGCTGTATTACGGCAACTATGGTGATAGCTCAAACATCGAAAAAGTGGTTAACACCAAGGGCAAGGTTTACCTCAATGTTGAATACGATAAGTCTCAATATTTGTGGGGTAACTACAACACGGGTTTAACAGGCACCGAGAACAACGATTACAACCGTAGCCTCTATGGTTTCAAAGCTGATTACCGTACTCGCGATACCACACAATATGGTGAAGACCGATTGAATATAGTTGGTTTTACGGCAGAAGCTGACTCTTTATATGCACACGATGAGTTCTTAGGTACGGGCGGCTCTCTGTACTTCCTTCGTCATGGTGAAGCGGTACCGGGAAGTGACAAAGTTTACGTAAAAGTAAAAGATGAATCTGGCCTAGTGCAGAATGAAGTCCCACTTGAGCCGGGCGTTGACTATGACTTCGACCCGTACCAAGGCCGCATCATTCTGACTAAACCACTCGACAATATCTTGTCTGACAGTTTCGGTAGCGTGATTGAAAACGGCGACGACTACGAAAACTTTCTGGTCGTTGATTATGAGTATGTCCCACAAGGTTCAGACTCGCTGGATGCGATGTCTTACGGTGGTCGTGCCAAAGGTTGGATCAGTGATTACGTTGGTGTGGGTGTCACTTACGCAACGCAAGAGAAAGATAACCAAGATTACGAGTCTTACGGCACTGACCTAACTTTGCGTGCGACGGAAGGTACTTACATTAAAGCCGAGTTTGCCCACAGTGAAGGTACTCAAACCGAGTCTAACTTTGTCTCTATCGATGGCGGTTTAACCTTTACGCCGATTGGTGACACGCTAGAAGATCGTGAAGGCGACAGCGTTCAAATCACCGCGGTGACCAGCCTTTATGACCTTGCTCCAACCATCTTTGGCGCAGTAGGTAATGACCTGAAGCTTTGGTATCGAGACAAAGATGCAGGGTACAGCTACGCGAGCAGCAGCGATGACCTAGAGCAAGAAGCCTATGGCGCCGAACTTCGTTTGCAAGCGACGGACCGTTTAGCGGTACTTTCTCGTTTTTCCACCAACGAAGAGCGTGATGTTGACGGCAATCTAGAAACAGATACCGAAACGATTGAGATCGAAACCCAAGTCAAAATCACTCAGCACATCAAGGTTTCTGCGGCCGGGCAACAAACCGAAGAGCTCAACCAAAATGATGAACAAAGTGATGCGACCTTAGCGGGTGTGCGATTGGAATACATGTGGGACAGCGATAACAGCGTTTACATTAAAGGCCAAACCACAGTCGCACAGTCGGATGATTACGACGAGAATGACAGTGCCTCGATTGGTGCTGAGTTCCAAGTGTTGGAAGATTTGTCGTTAGGTGGTGAATATACCGATGGTGACCGCGGGCAAGTTGCTGAAGCGACTGTGACTTACGATGTGTCGGATGATCACTCTACGTACCTTACTTATGTTGATGACAATTATGAAGGCCAAAATAACGTGATTGTCGGGCAACGTGCGGACCTCACCAGCAGTGTCGATTTCTACCAAGAGAACCAATTCGTTGATGAAAACGATGGCCACGGTCGAATCGATTCTTATGGCTTTGGTTACGACGTGACGGAAGATGTCGAGATGGGCATTGGTTATCAGCTTGGTGAAATTGAAGATGACCAGAACATCACCACAGAGCGTGAGTCCATCAGCTTCAATGCATCGATTGACCTAGACGACATCACCCTAAGCCACAAATTTGAATACCGAGTGGATAAGAGTGAAGATGACCCAGAGATAGCACAGCGTGAGCTGCAACAAATCGTGACGACCAACCGTTATACGCATCACTTAACGGAAGAGTACACGCTGTTTGGTAAGTATAACTACTCAATCACAGAGAGTGAAACCACTGGCGAAACCATGGCGCAATTTACCGAGGCGACGGGTGGGCTAGCGTATCGTCCGATCTACAACGATCGACTCAACTTACTGAGCCGTTACACCTATATTGCAGACTTCGATCAACTGGATCGCGATGTGGATTATCAAGACGAAACCAGCCAGATCATTGAAGTTGAAGCGATCTACTCAATCGACCAGCACTGGGATGTCGGCACGAAGTATGCGCATAAAGATAAAGAGCAGGCCTTCGAGCGTGCTTCTGGTGCGAATGAGATGGTGAAAAGCGACATTGATTTATACGGACTTAGTGCTTCTTACCGAGTGATGAAAGAGTGGGATGTAACGGGTGAATATCACTGGAAAACTGACACACTCAATGATGAGTTAGAGCACGGCGCGTTAGTTTCGGTGAATAAGCACATCGGCGAGAACTTCAAAATGGGGATTGGTTATAACTTCTCTGCGTTTGATAGCGATCTAACCAATGATGACGACTACGACGCATCCGGTGTGTTTATTAACTTAGTCGGTAAGATCTAAGCCTGCTCAAAAGTGGGTTGAAAGTTAAGAGTTGAGAATTCGAAGTGACAGTTAAGAGTAAGATGAAAACAATTATTTTCCTAATAAGCGCAGTGATGAGTACTTTGTTGCTTTCCGGCTGTGCAACCGACACGTACGTGAGTCAGGAGAACCGAGACAAGTTTGCTGGCATAGACGTATCTAAGTTTTTAATTAGCGAGTGTTTGGCGCCAGAGCGTGAGGTGCATATCGCTATCGCAGAGCATTTTGCTTTTGATAAGTACAAGCTACGCGACCTCGACAAGATCAACCTAGATAGCTTTGTTAAAGAGATCAGAGGCCTCAAAGGGCGCATCACGATTGTCGGCCATACTGATTACAAAGGTTCTCTGGAATATAACGAACGCCTTTCACAGCGACGCGCTAAGTCAGTGGCTGACTACCTTCAGACGCATTTGGATCCTAAGAATTACGATTGGGAAGTGAAACACCTCGGTGAAACGCAGCCTCTGTTGTTGGGTAAAACCGATAAAGACCGAGCGGAAAATCGCCGTGCATTTATTGTGTTTGAAGAGGCGCAGAAATACGAAGAGATGCCTTTCTGTGAGCCACCAAAACCCGAACGTAAGGTGTATATGGCGATCACACCGCACTTTGATTTTGATAAGTCAGTGCTAAAACCAGAGGACTTAACTCAGTTAGATGACTTTGCATCTCAATTGAGTGGCTTACAAGGCAACATCATGGTGGCAGGGCATACTGACCAAGCCGGTTCGGTCTCTTACAACGAGAAGTTAGCGGAACGCCGAGCAGAAAGCGTGGTGAAATACCTCAAAACCAAACTCGACCCTAAGCAGTTCATTTGGGAAGTCAAATCGTTCGGTAAATTGCAGCCAGCAATCAATGAACGTTCAGATAAAGCGGATGCGTTAAACCGTCGAGCGTTTATCGTGTTTAAAGAGTCGGATATTACTGCTGAGCAGCAAACGCTCTCAGGTAGCCAGCAGTAAACCTTGTCTGATCGCTAAGATAAGCTGCGAATATTGAAACTGCGCGTGAAGCTAAGTGATTTATTGATAAGTAGCAATTGGATTAAGAGCGAAAAGCCCCATACGTAGGGGCTATTTATTGTTTGAATTATCGGCGAGTTGAGCGAACGGTTTATTGTGATGGTAAATTCTGCTTTAACTCTAGAAGCATTTGATAAGCGCTTTCTCCAGACATCTCATATGGATTGAATTGGTTCGATGTCGAAAACTGTAAGTTCACCAATTCAGTTAGGCTCGACTGAGGAATATCACCCATAGACCAATCACCAAACTGCCTACAATCGATCTCTTTGAAATATAAAATCATGACGTTTTTGTGTCGCTTGTCATTCAGAATATGATTGTAGGTGTGGTTCACTGCGGTTCTTGAGCCTTCAATACATTGTAGGAAATACTTGTCGTTGTGACTAAGGAGTCCTGTTAAGTGGCTTTCTTTATTACGGTCGTGTGAAATCTTGAGGATGTCGTCTAAAGCCGTGGAGTCGCAACTTTCGCAAAGTGTGCTGACATAAATCAACCGAGTTAGGAGCATAGGTATCACTTCGATTTTTGTTCAAAGGGTATTAACAAATATAAGCCAAGCTCATGGAATTGCTAATTATTGGTAAAAATATCACTAACGATATTATTTTGGCGAAGTAAGAATGAGGATCAAGCTAAGAAAAGGCGTTAGGTACACCAATTCAGGCTATTTC
Organism: Vibrio sp. TMPB1044; assembly: GCF_030442075.1. Lineage (NCBI taxonomy): Bacteria > Pseudomonadati > Pseudomonadota > Gammaproteobacteria > Vibrionales > Vibrionaceae > Vibrio > Vibrio sp. TMPB1044. The sequence goes on from NZ_JAUJED010000003.1 coordinate 252,967, forward strand.
AGAGTTTGTAACTCAATTGTTTGAGGGGATGGGCGAACGATCAGGCGACCGGCTTTATCGTGTGATTGTACTTCGTCATAGTAGAAGGTGCTGATAGTCACACCTTCTATTGAGTCCTGTGACCTGCTTGTAATCTAGCGTCGATGTCTATCAACGTTATTCGTTCAAAACCGAAATCGATTCGACGTTAGAAGAGGAATCAAATCGAACGTTGACCAACACACTTTCACGTTCGAAAGTCACATCATCAAAGTCAGTAGCTGCTATCTTAAATCCATTCCTTGCGAACAGACTCGTCACCGTTGTTCGTTGTTTCTGTTCCATTGCGCATGTCAGTAGTTCGTTCATCGTGATCTCCATTAGGTAACCGTGTGCATAGTGTAAGCGTACAGACTCTACATTATGAGATCAATTGCTTAATTCATAAGCCGCGTTAATGCCTCTGGATGAATGATTTGATCATTCAAATAGCTAATGGACGAGAAAGCCTGTCATTACAGTGGTTATGATTACGGCGGTGTTCTGTGACAAGGCTTCAACAACTTTTACGATAGTTATTTCTTACCCAAATTGGATTGAAATAAGTGGTTACAAAACGGCTAGGCATTACTTAATTTTTTGCTTTGCTTCTTTCTCGTAATCAATGGAGCGAACTACTTAGAACTTATCGTTCGAGGTGAAATCTAAGCTTCACGACCGGTAGTATCTATCGGGGTTGTCAATGTTAGGTGGGTATTGTTATAAGTGTTATTAATTGCATAAGCTTGATTTTAACATTCCTTTGATTTATAAATTCTCTGCGCATCAATAACTTCATGATTATATTAGTTTTTACTAACCTTTAAATAACATGGAGAAAGGCGATGAATAAGAACCAAACACGCAACGGGTTAGCGAATTTAATGCGATTTCGTAAACCATATAAGGCAACAGACTTCCTTGTCAGTTCTAATGAACTACGAGTTAAGAAAGATGTTTATAGCTTGCGTAAAATTAAACAGTTAGAAATTCGTCAATTGGGCTTCAAAGAAAACGCTATCAATATCGTTTCACTGGCTTTAGTACTCTCCGCTGCGACTTGGGCGTTTGTTCCTCAGTTTGGACTGCCTATGCTTGCGCTGACTTTTATTTTGGCTTTTGTCTCATGGCGAAAATACGAGTTGCGTGCAGAGTTCAAAGGGGCAGACGAAACCGGTGATCATTGGGTATCAGTGGCTCGTGGTTGTACTCGCGAAGAGTTCAAAATTTTGAAAAACGTCGAATTGACGTTACGAGACCAAGTTTCTTAGTAAGCAGAGTGTCGTAAAAAGTTAGGTTCAATAATAAACAAGGCTCGTCACTCGTTGGCGAGCTTTTTATTTTCTGAAAAACATAGATAGAGCAGGTTACTTTTGTACGCCAACGACGATGTTGGTAATGGTGATCTTTATGAATCTTAAGTCACGGTACTTATAGTGGTCTTTAGGACTTTGAACTTAGGGAGAGGGTGGCGGTGAATACGCGAGTAAATAAGAGTTTTTTAACGAGACTTATCCGGCTAGTTGGTTACGCTTTGATTATAGTGTCGAGTTTTAGCCGATTGACCCATGCTCAAAGCATAGAGTTTCCTACTTGTGTACAGAGCGAGGTTTTGAATACAGAGATCCACCTTTATGTTGATGAATCGGTGTTAGACGAATATTCCAAAGAATTTATAGCCTCTAAAATAGCGACATGGGAAAGCTATTCGAATTTGGTGTTGAAAAACTCATGCATTCCTATGACGAGAAAAGTAACCAAGGTGACTTATAGCTCGGTAATCGATAGCCTCTGGTTTCAAGATTTGAGCGCAGCAGAGAGGCTACTCAAATTATCGATGGAAGAGCCAATTAAAGAAATCACAGAAGACGGTCATCCTGTTTTTTCAGGGGTTGTGTTTTCTAATTATCATTCTGCGTTCGAGTCTCGATATTGTGGTACCTCATCTCCAGTATCCTATTTTTTCTCTTTAGCGATAAACTGCCCAGACTCGACAATGGAACATGAAGTTGGTCATTTGAGTGGTGCTAACCATGACTATAAAACGGTGTTGAAAGATTACGCGACTATTGAACATTTTATCGCTGACAGGTACCCGAAAGCGCCCGCATATTCATTCGGTGCTACATGTGCAGAGAGAGGCACTGTAATGTCTTATGAGCGTGATATTATTCCTGCCTACTCTAGTCCTGAAATTAGAGTGAACGGACAGCAATGTGGAGATAACGCGCATCACAATAATGCGAGAGTGCTTAGAGAGTTCGCAAATACTCATTTAAAGCTAATAGACTCCAACAAAAATTAGTCGAGCTAATGCCGAGAATAATCAAATAGTACGATGGCGTTTGAAAACAGGATAAGGAAAGTGAATGGACATAACGATAAGACCAGCAATGCCAAGTGAATTGGCCGCTATTTATGCTTTGGTCACCTCAAACGATGAGTGGACGAAGTTTAACGGCCCTTATTTCCCGTATTCCCACCCATCATTTGAACAGTTTGAAAGTTGTTCGTTCCGACGGTTACTCAATGGAGCTGATTTACAGTTGGTGGTTGTAGACGGTGTGCCTGTAGGAACCGTCAATTGTTATTGGGAGTGTGAAGAGACCCATTGGCTTGAAGCTGGCGTTGTTATTTATGATTCTAAATATTGGGGTAAGGGCATTGCAGCGTTAGCACTTCCTTTTTGGGTCTCTTATTTATTCGAAAATAAGCAGATAGAGCGTGTGGGTTTAACGACTTGGTCGGGTAATCCGCGGATGATGTCACTGGCGTTGAAGTTGGGTTTTCAACAGGAAGCGAGACTAAGAAAAGTACGCTTTTATAAAGGCGAGTATTATGATTCAGTTAAGTATGGCCTGTTGCGTTGTGAGTGGTTGGAACGCCATTAACGACTTGTAAATATAACGGATAACTCTTTGATCTAAAAATCGAGAACGAGCGTATTTTTGTCTAGTTTAACTAGGATGAGTGTGCAATGAAGTTATCGAGAGAAAGTGAATCAAGAATTATTGAAATGGCGTGGGAAGACCGAACGCCATTTGAGGCAATAGAACACCAATTTGGTTTAAATGAATCACAGGTGATTCGTTTTATGCGTAGCCATATGAAGCCGGGTAGCTTCAAATTGTGGCGCGCTCGCGTCGCAGGTCGTGCGACAAAACATGTAAAACTTCGTAGCTCTGAAGTGTCGAGAGGTTATTGTCCAACTCAGTACAAGCATCGTTAAAAGAGGGGATGCCAAGTCAGTATCCCAAATCAATACTCAGATATGGGGAATGAAAGAAATGAAGGTAATGAAACAATTTTGTGCTCTACTTTTAGTGCTGCTTAGCTTCGGCATCAGTCATGTTCAAGCGAATGATACGCGACTTAAGCAAGCTTACGAAAATCACCACAGCGACGTTCAGGTGCGCGGATCGGGTACGGTGTATCGATTACTGCCAGATGATAATAAAGGTTCTCGGCATCAGAAATTCATTTTACGACTTGATAGCGGACAAACATTGTTAGTCGCACATAATATTGACTTAGCTCCTCGTGTTCAGGATCTGGCAAAGGGCGATCGAGTTGAATTTTATGGTGAATATGAATGGAACAAGAAAGGTGGCGTAATGCACTGGACGCACAAAGATCCTCGCAATCATCATGCTCATGGTTGGTTAAAGCATAATGGGAAAGTATACGAGTAAGTGACAACTCGTTTTGTTTTAACGTGAAAAAGGAATTTTGATGTTCAAACTCGAAACCAGCAGACTGATTCTTCGAGACATGACACTCCAAGATGAGATCGCCTTTGTTACCATGTCTCAAGACGCTAAATATCAGCGCTTCTATGATGAGACTGATTGTGAGCCTAGTAAATACCATCAACTCACCCAATTGTTTGTTGAACAGGCTGAGGAAGAGCCTCGCCAGTCCTATCAATTAGCTGTTGAAAGTAAAGAGTCAGGGAAGTTTATCGGAACCGTGTGTTTACGCCTTGAAGATAATAAGCAAGCTTCAATGGGCTGCGCTTTTGCGAGAGAAATTCAGGGGAAAGGGCTACCCATAGAAGCGGCCAAAGCTCTGGCTGGTTTTGGGTTTTCAGAGTTAGGGGTTCATCGAATTTATGCGGAAACCATTGGTGAGAATCTAGCGGCGATAAGGTTGTGTACGTCACTTGGAATGAGACAAGAAGCTTGCTTTAAAGAGCACCGATTCTTCAAAAATAAGTGGTGGGATACCGTTGTATTAGCAATGCTTCGCTCAGAGTGGGAATGATGTGGTCACCTGCAGAAGTGCGCTATGCGAATGTGAGGTGTTTGCCATCAAGTAAGCTAAACAGCACGCTGGTTTTCGCCAAAACGTGCTTATCTTAATTTCTGGGATGGTTGAATCTTGATGCGTGGCATTCTCTAAGTTTATTTGTGTGTAACAACACGTTGAGTATTAAACTAGAGCTTAGTTGTCTGGTTCGTCATCCACGGTGACATCGCCATTCATCGAGTTGTAGTAAATAGATATCCCCGGTACGACTCGATAATGATAACGGCATTGGTCGGTATGGATGTACTCAGCGATATAGTCAGTATCAGTCGGTGAGTTGAAACTAGAAACGCTCGGTGGATCAATCAGGAGAGCCCCCCATACCGAAATACAGTCTTCCGGATTATCTAACCTTGGAAAATCTTCTGCGTAAGGCCATTGCTGTACTGGGTATCCCCATTCATTGAAGTCAAGCTGGCCAGTGGCAGAATCATCATAGATAGGAATATTCGTAGATGGACCGCCACCGTTTAAGGTCAAATTTTTTGAGTAGGCAAGATCGACACCTGTTTTGAAAGCAGCGCCAGTACCTTTTACGGCTGCAATATGCGAATCTGTACTCACATTCAGGAATCTGGGCGCTGCCGTAACGGCGATTATTCCAAGAATCACAATAACGACAACAAGCTCAATAATTGTAAAACCGTTCTTTTTCATTATGCACCTCTTTTGAAGGCGGCAAGTATGCACCATAAGTGACTATTGCCAAAGGAAATTTCTATATTTCAGGGGTGATTTTATAAACCAATTATGAATGTTGTGATTTACATGGCTTTATTTTATAAAACTCAATTGAGACATAACTTAAGTGCCGGATATCCCACTTGAATGTTGAATTTAGATAGACAAGGAGTTTGTTGTAGTGAATATGGTCGAAACGGTAAAGCGGCATCTTTCAGAAGTGGGTTATCCAAAAGTGGGTATCAAAACAGCTCAGGTTCGTTCCATTTCTGCTCAGATTTTTAAGACTATTGAAGACAAAGATATTTCTCACGTGTTGTCTCTGTGTACTCAATTATTGGAACAAAGAGATTGGGCGCTAGGAGTTATCGCGTACGATTGGGCTTTTAGAGTAAGAAAACAATATTCAAGAGACACGTTTCCTGTTTTTGAGCGTTGGTTAAAAGAGTTCGTCACAGACTGGAGCGATTGTGACGACTTTTGTACTCATGCTTTTGGGGAGTTACTGTCTCAATACAATGATTTGTTTGATCTCACAACCAAATGGGTCGAGCATTCGAATTTTGCTGTACGCAGGGCCGCTGCGGTCATCTTAATTTATCCTATCAATAAGAATCGATACTCTGCGTTGGATCCGTTTCGCGTGGCGAATCTATTGCTCGAAGATAACCATGACTTAGTGCAGAAAGGATATGGTTGGATGCTTAAAGTACTCAGTCAAAGAGAACATCAACAGGTTATTGGTTATCTGAATGCTAAGCATGCCGCAATACCAAGAGTGGCTTTTCGTTACGCGATTGAAAAGTTGGACAATGAAATTAAGCGAGAGTTAATGTCGCTTTGATTAGCAGTGTTTGAAGCCAAATTATAACCACAACACCTTAACGTAAACCGCATTTAACTATGTTGAGATTTCTGTAGCGATTTTTGTTCTTTGGAGAAGTTTGAAATGAGTGTCACTATCAGTTTGGCCCAAATTCCTATCGTAAGAGGCAACTGGAGAGAAAACCTTAAGCAACATCTAAAAATGGTAGAGCAATCGTCAAAGTACAATGCGGATGTGGTTGTTTTCCCCGAGCTATCACTGATTGGCTATGAGCTTGATTTGGCTGAAGAACTTGCATTGTCTCTTGAGCCATCAAATTTTGAAGAACTCTCCCGTGCTTCAGTTCAAAGTGAGATGATTGTTGTGGCTGGGTGTCCCTTGCGAGTTCCTGGCTTGTCCCATCCCACCATAGGCGCCGTTGTTTGCTTTCCCGATGGCAGAGTTGAGTTCTACTCTAAACAGCACCTGCATGATGGTGAGGGTGAATACTGCTCAGCTGGCGATGTTGATTATGTATTTGATGTGAATGGGCATAAAATCGCGCTAGCAATATGTGCTGACTTCATAGAGGCGGATCACTCCCAACGAGCTAAACATCTAGATGCTGATATCTATTTAGCGAGCGCTTTAATCTCTGAGAATGGCTTTGATCCGGATTCTAAAATCTTATCTGGAATTGCGTCGGAACACGGTATACCAGTATTACTGAGTAACCATATCTCTATGACGGGAGGTTGGGAAACGTGTGGCAAGAGCTCGGTTTGGAGTTCGCAAGGAGAGCTCGTGATCAGTGCAAACTCAAAAGAGAGTGGCATTGTTCTATGTACGATCTCGGGCTGTGAAACGGATCTTAATCTAGCTGGAAAGTGGCATGCTGAATCAAACTAGAGGTCTCGACAAAGACGGGTTCATCGAAAACCTATACTCTCATAAGAATATCGCTCCCGAATTCCAAGAGGTTGTGAGTGCCGTTATTGATTCGTTGTTAAGTGGCCTTCCGAATCAAATTGATGGTATCTATCTATACGGAAGTGTGCCGAGAGGAACGGCGGTTGTTGGTCGCTCGGATTTGGATGTTTCTATCGTACTCAATACACCTATTGGTCAAAAAGAGAAGCGACTATTTCAGCACCTTTATGACACCATTCCCAAAGCATATCCCCAAGTCAGTAAGCTTGATATCGACCCTGGCTTTCTTTCAGAAGTGTTGCAACCACAAGAAAAATTCCATTGGCAGTTTTGGCTCAAGCACTGTTGCTGTTGTATTTGGGGTAATGATCTAGCTATTGATTTTCCACGTTACAAACCTAGTAGTGAAATAGCCCAAGCTCTCAATGGCGACTTGTCTACATTTCTGGATCAAATGAGTTCGACCTTTAAAACAATGACTGATGCGGATGTCGCTAAGGTGATTGGCAAGAAGTTGGTGCGGGCGGCGTACTACTTTGTCGCTGAGAAAGACGGCAGTTGGTACACCAACCTGAGCCAGTGTACTGCTGTAGCCAAGCGTCATTATTCAGAACAAAGTGACGATATTGAATTAGCACACCAATACGTTCTCGGGCAATTAACCTCTAAAGTTGAAGCCTTGGAGTTGTATGAAAGGCTAAGCAAGAATTTGTCGTGAGCTTAGTGAGCCTGAAAATCGGTGGGGTAAATCATTGGCATATGCATGCCGCTTCGCATTTGTTTTATAAATCATAGCCAGTTGAATGTATTAAAAACTGATGTGTTGTAAGGTCTGTGCTTTATTGCCAATAGAGACCAAGGAACAAAAATGTATGCCAATAAGTATTCTAATTTCTGGAGACGCTTCTTCGCTATCTGGATAGATTCAATCGTATTTTTACCTTTGGAGTGGATAGATGATTATGTACTTTCTGGCGTGATAAGTTCAGGTGGTATTTTTGCTTGGGGAGCGGTGAATTCACTAATTGGTGTCACTTACTACGTTGGCATGCATGCTAAATTTGGGCAAACAATCGGTAAGATGGTCACCCGAGTGAAAGTAGTCGATGTATCTGAAAGTCGAAACCTAACCCTCAAACAGTCTTGTATGAGAGATATTGTCCCAATCATGCTTATACCCTTTAGTCTCTATGCTTACGCGCAACTGTCTTTTTACGGCCAGACTTGGGAAAGTTTAGAGCAAGGCCGGGCCTTTATTTTTGTTGGGTACGCAATGATCGGATGGGTTCTTTTAGAGTTCATCTCCATGCTATTTAATCATAAACGCAGAGCGATTCATGATTTCATTGCGGGCTCTGTTGTCGTAAAGAAAGTCTAATTATCTAAACTTCGGCCTAAGGATAAATCGATGGACGTCCATGAGTGTGTCTCTTTTATCTTGCTTAATGAATCACAAGTCTTGTTAGAAAAACGCAGCGAGTCTAAAGAGACGGATCCGGGCTTGATTACCATACCTGGCGGTCATATTGAGCGCGGTGAAAGTCAGGTACAGGCGTTGTTTCGTGAGCTTAAAGAAGAGCTCAACGTTACTCCTACTGAATACACGTTCTTATGTTCACTTTACCACCCAACAACAGAGACCCAGTTGATTCATTACTTTGTGGTAACCCAATGGGAAGGGGAGATAATCGCACAAGAAGCTGACAGCATCGCGTGGTATTCGCTAAATACTGCTCCTGTTGGTATAGCGGCCGATGGTATTGCTTTGAGAGAAGTGGAGCGAGTGGGTAGTTATCTTTAGTTTGGATTCGATAACATGTTTAAGACGTTTTTGAGGGCCCAAAAACGGTGAAACCCCGATGTTGGTAGCATCGGGGTTTCGAATTTCTAGATTTCTCGACTGGTAAGATCGATTATCTTTTCTATGCAGAAGGCTTGGATTAATCCAATCTTATTCCTTGGTAGGGAATTAGATACGGATGAAGTCCATGTGCTCAACTTTAGGCTTGAACGCGTGACGTTGAACGTCTTGCGGCTTAACCTTAACTTCTGCGCCGTCAATCAGTAGAGTGATTGCTTCGTAGAATTCAGGCTTATCCATTTGGTTGATCACGTCAGCGTGAACAAGTTCGATAGCTACAGCTGCTGCTTCGCCACCGTAGATTACAGCTGGGAATTTACCAGCGTGACGTAGGCGGCGGCTCGCACCTTTACCTAGTTCAGTACGTACTACTGCTTCAAATTTCATAGTTTTACTCTCAAATTAGTAAAAATTAACTTCACACCTCAATGCGACCTTGAGTATGTGGTAATGCCTAGACATAAACGAGTTCATGCTTAAGCGAGCGCGGATACTAACATCACATTCCAATATGAGCAAGTCAGAAGCCCACCTCAAAGTGAATTTCCTTCAATAACGGGTTCGTTTGGAGATAAAACGTTCGCTAATGCTTGTTGAGCCCATTTTAGCCCCTATTACATCGCCATTCTTATCTATTTATATCGCTGCTAAATCATCAAGTTAATGAACGGAAAATGAATGCTTAGCTAAGGCTTGGTTAAGGCTTGGTTAGTTAATCTTAGTGTTAATTAAACAGCAGAATGAATAGGTGAAAATATGGAACCGGTCAGCATTGTCGTTATTACACTAAACGAAGAGAAACGTATTAGCCGCTTAATGGAAGAGTTGAGCGTGCAAACCCACCAAGAGTTTGAAGTGATTGTTGTCGACTCGAACAGTGAAGACAACACAAGAGGAGTGGCACAAGCTTATGAAAGCGCGTTGCCAAAATTAACTGTTCATCATATGGAAAATCGTGGTGTGAGCCTTGGCAGAAATACTGGCGCTTCTTTGGCTCAGTACAACAGAATCCTTTTTTTAGATGCCGATGTGAGCTTGCCTCGAAACTTCCTTGCAAAAGCGCTTTATGAACTAGAAGAGAACAAGCTTGAGGTCGCAGGTGTGTACATGAGTTCGAAAGGTTTGCCGCTTGTGCACAAGTTTGGTTATGGGCTATTTAACGCAGGCCTGTTTACTACCCAGTTCTTTTTTCCTACGGCGATTGGCGCGTGTATTTTCTCGACGAAACGAGCACATGAAGAAATCGGTGGTTTCGATGAAGAGATCGTACTGTGTGAAGATTGTGACTACGTTAAACGTGCAAGCAAGACATGGCGCTTTAGGTTTCTAAATCTGACCTTTGGGTTTGACCCACGTCGATTAGATCAAGATGGCGTTGTGAAGACAGGCTCAACTTACCTTAAAGCCAATGTCAGACGCTTCTTTAAAGGAGAAATGCGTAACAATGAGATGAATTACAAGTTTGGTCACTATAAAGAACAGTAAGCATTGAGGTTGTTATGTTTGATGGATTAGGGCTGTTTTTGGGAGCATTGGGTGATGCTCTCATAGGCCCAAACCTATTTGTACCGGGAGAGCCTTTTTTTATCGCAGCGGGCTTTCAATTGTATTCAGGTGCATGGATGGCGTTAGTTTTAGTGATGCTAGGTGGCTTGCTTGGTGATCAACTCAGTTATTTTATAGGTTATAAATACGGTGCTAAGGCGCAACGAAGGCTCATTAAGTTTCGCCCTAAAACCAAAAGATTAATTGCGCGCTGCCGCTACCTGATTGCTCGCAAAGGTACATATATCATTCTTTTTGCTCGTTTGTTAGGACCTATTGCTTGGGTTGTACCATTTATTGCTGGCTCGCATCGTGTACCGTGGCGCAATTTCAGTGTGTTGGCCTTTACTGGTTTGGTTCTTGGTGGTGGACAGTTCATTGCTTGGGGCATGTTGCTGGCGCATGGCGTTGAAAGCTTTCCGTGGCTTAATAGCCTTAAGATATTTATCTCTGAGCATAATAGCTTGATCGTGGGTGTGTTCGCGGTATTGGTCTTCACCATTATCGGTTACCGAATGAAGTGGCGACGCTTGGTTCTTAAGTCGAGTGCGCTGTTGTTGGCGTGGGTATTGTTTGCAAATTACGCACACTTTTTCTGGAAGGCCGATGATTTTCAGAATCAACAAGGTACGGCTCAAATTAGTAAAGTAGATTGGAACTCGGTTTCCTATAAAGCATTCCCAGGGAAATCGTCATTCTATTCAGCACAAGCGATCAACGTGATTTATGTGGGCTCAACCCCAAGAGATTTAATGCAGCAATTAGGCTGGATAGAGAATCAAACCTTTTCTAGAAATGAGATTGAATGGGCTGGTTATCTCGCATTGCTCAGAGACAAAACGCCGCCAGTGTCCGATTTATATTGGCGAGACAAGCCGCAAGATATGGCGTTTCAATTGCCGGGTAACCTGATGAAGCGCAGCCATATTCGCTGGTGGCGTGCTGGTGTTGATATTCAAACTAATCAGCCTCAATGGTTAGGCGCAATCAGCTATGATGATGGCCTTAAAGTCACTCCTTATTCAGGTATTGTGACCATACTTCACAACATTGACCCTAATGTTGATGAAGAGCGAGATAGGCTCGCTAATCAGATTCGTACGTTACTGCCTGATATTGAGTTAGATAAGTATCCATTGGCAACTGTGGAAGTGATCGATGAAGATCATGATTATTATACTGATGGTAGAATTTTAATGATTGGAGCAACGACCCTGAGTGATGATTCCCAAGCTTGGGATGTCGCTGTGAACGATATATAGAGTTGTATATAAGGTCGATAGAACTAAGCCCTAGCATTACGTTAGGGCTTATTGTGTTTAACTTTTACTTAGCTTGTTCAGCCTTTACTTATTTTAAGTACCAGAGAGGCTTTTAATCCGCCCATTGAGCTCTTGCCGAGCGTTAAGCTGCCTCGGTAACTGTGCGCCATTTCATTTACGATGTTAAGCCCCAAGCCTGTTCCTGGTGTGGTTTCATCGAGTCGAACGCCACGTTTGGTCACTTGCTCAAGTTTCTCTTCAGGAATGCCTTGGCCATCATCTTCAATCACCAATTCTATGTTGCCATCGTCGAGTTCATTTGCATGGACTCGAATAATGCTGCTCGCCCACTTGTAACTGTTCTCGAGTAGGTTACCGACCATTTCATCAAGATCGGTTTTTTCTACCGCCACTTCAATCTCAGAGTCTAGCTCGTTAATCATGGTGACTTCATTGGCGGCATACACTTTATCAAACGCCATTGAGATAGCTTCAACACGCTCGCAAGGTGAAGACTTCACAGAAAGAATGTTCATTGCACCGGCCATACGCGCTCGGCCAAGGTGATAATCTATTTGGCTTTGAATCTGATGAATGGGCTGTTGCAGCAGTGCTTTGTCATCCTCGGGCAGTCGCTCTATCTCATTTTTCAGAACGGAAAGCGGTGTTTTCAACGCGTGAGATAGGTTTCCAGCGTGGTTGCGAGCTCGCTCCAATAACTCTTGATAGTGGAAGAGTAGGGCATTGAGGTCAGAAACTAGCGGAGAAACCTCTTTCGGGTAGTTATCGCTTAACCCTTGTTGCTCGCCGTTTCTTAACATTACCAGTTCACGTTGCATCTTGCTGAGTGGTAATAACGACCAACTGACTTGAATGCCGATGAGCAGTAGCACACCCACAAACAACAACATCAGAATCAACCATACTTGACTAGTAAGCTCGGTCAATGTGGATTCTAGTGGGTCTTCATCAATACCTATGGTGATGGTAACGGGCTCATTTAGTTCAGGTAAGTAGATGTCTTGCTCAATGTAAATCAGCTTCTCATCTTGTGGCCCTTTGACCGATGTGTGGATAGGAGAACGCTTGATGGTGAGGTCTTTGTCCCATAGAGATCGAGCTCGAATAATCTGGTCTTGGGTAGCAGCTCGCCAATAAATACCACTGTAGGGTTGGTTAAACCTAGGGTCAGACAGACGCTCTGCCATGATGAGGTTACCATTGTCATTGGTTTCTATGTTGGCGGTTAACTCGTCCATGGTTAGGCTGAGCTGTTGCTTGACGTCATCGACCAAGTAATCGTTAACCAACTTAGGTATTCCAACGCCTGCTGCTAATATCATCGCACCTAGCCAAAAAGCCGCGGCGAGGAGCAAGCGGCTTTTTAGACTGACGTTTTTAAGTGTTCGTTTTTTTAGATTCATACGTTATCAGCCTGTCTTTGCTCATCTTGCTATGAGAACAACGATGGTCAGCACAGGCTGTCCACTTAATTGATGGTTGTGCTTAAATTGACGACTGCTCTTAGCTTAATTAAATACAGCATTATTCAGCATTCAGTTGGTAGCCAAGGCCACGAACGGTTTTGATGATCTTAGGTGCGATTTTCTTACGAATACGCCCGATAAACACTTCCACGGTGTTTGAATCGCGGTCGAAGTCTTGTTTGTAGATGTGCTCAACCAACTCAGTGCGCGAGATAACCTTGTTTTGGTTATGCATGAAGTAAGCAACAACTTTGTACTCCAATGCTGTCAAGCTGACGGCTTGGCCTTGCCATAACACTTTAGAACTGCGTGTATCTAGGCTTAAATCACCAATTTGAAGTATCGGTGCCGCACTGCCTGACGCTCGGCGTAGTTGAGCACGAATGCGGGCGATAAGTTCAACCATTTCGAATGGCTTAGTTAGGTAATCATCTGCACCTGCATTCAAGCCCTCAACACGCTGAGTTAGGGTGTCACGAGCACTTAAGATAATTACTGGTGTGTTAATGTTTTCGTCTCGAATGCCTTTTAATACGGTAAGGCCATCAAGCTTAGGTAAACCTAAATCGAGAACAATCGCGTCCCACTCTTCTGATGTTGCACGGTAGAGTGCATCAATACCATCTTGAGAAAGCTCTGGAACCCAGTCGGCTCCCTCAAGTGTTTCAATAATTTGTTGGCCCAAACGAGGCTCGTCTTCAACGACTAAAATTTTCATAATTGTTCTTCTTAATTCTTGTAATGACTGTTCGTTGTGCTTAATGGTGTCTTTAAAGTTGCGGCTCTTACTTATTCACCGTGCTTAATTGCGTCTTTAAAGTTTCGGCCTTTAATCATGAGCATTTCTAACGTCTCAGCGTTGTATTCGACTTTGATGATGTTGTTTTGGTAATTGATTTTTAGTTCATACACCCAAATGTCGTCATCTTCTTCTAGCTCTACTTTAATAATTCGACCATGAAGATCGTTTTCAACCGCTGCATACATTTCTGAGAAAGGGCGGATATAACCTTCTCGAACCGCTTCATAGACTTCGTCTTGATCTTCTTCAAATTCGATACGAGTTCCTGCTTTGTGAACGTCTTGTACTAGGTCGTGACCATTATGATGTGAGTCAGCCCATGCGCCAGCAGAAACAAATAAGCCTAAGCTTATAGAAAACAAAGAAATCATAGCTTTACTAAACATAGCGAATCCTAGAGAAGGTTGATAGCGTTCAGTATAAAAAAGTAATTCTGAACAGAAAGTGAACCTGATTAATAATGAGAATTTGAACCTAAAAACTTCAAACTTATTGGTTAAAGGCTTGATAACAGCAGACTAACCATTGAGTGTTAAGAACATAATATCTAGCGTTGTTGAAGCTCGTCTTCGAATATCTTGTCTCTCATTTTCCAAAAGCGTCCGACTTTACGTGCGATGACGAATTGAGGTGGCCGGAATCTGTGTTGGTGAGCAACCACTTTCGTTGGTGACGCTTCTTCAAAAGGGCGGTGTCTGTCTGCAAGGTGAGGGCGAACAAACTGGTCTTTGAAGTTCTGCTTCTGCTTTTTGGTGGTTAATGACCAAAACTCATGCACTTGCGCTTGGTTTTCACCGCGATAGGTGACTTTAAGTTGTGATTTACCTTTATCATCTTTAAGCACGTTGAGGTCCATTTCTAAGCACTCGAATACCAAAGCATCTTTTAGGTTCAGTGCCTCTTTAAGTTTTTTGTCTGGGTCGACTAAGGTTGCATCGCACTCATGACAAATACGCGCGGCAATGTCGTTATCGGCCCCACATTCACCACAATATTTCGCTCGGAAGCGATAATTACAGTGCTCGCGTTCCCCTGTGTCTTCGTCGGTAAAGTAGCCTTGGCATTTACGACCAAAGTGTTCAAGTAAGAAGCCGTTGCTGTCTAATTTACCCCAAAAGTTATTATTGAAGCCGCAAGCAGGGCAGGGAATGGTGATGATCTCACTGTCAGAATCGGGTTTTGGGTCACCCACTTCAGGTTGGTATAGATCGTAACTGTTGCCCGCATAGTCGAGCACTAAACACTCTTTTTTACCAGGAGACAAACGTAAGCCACGACCAACGATTTGCTGGTACAAGCTGATGGATTCAGTTGGGCGTAGAATCGCTATTAAATCGACATGCGGCGCGTCAAAGCCTGTGGTTAATACCGATACGTTGACTAAGAATTTGATCTTACGTTCTTTGAAATCGTTGATGATTTGATCGCGCTCTAGCGTAGGCGTGTCACCAATTACAATTGATGATTCGCCTTCTGGCAATAAGCCAAGGATCTCTTGTGCGTGTCGAACCGTCGCAGCAAATACCATGATGCCGAGTTTGTCTTTGGCCAGTTCAATGATTTGGTCGACAATTTGTGGAGTAGCGCGTTTAGATTGCTCGATCACCATGTCGAGTTCGGCTTCTTTATAGCGACCAGTGCTCGCTGGCTTTAACTGTGAAAAGTCATAGCTTAAAACTGGCGCATCGATCATACGTGCAGGGGTTAAGAAGCCTTCGTCGAGCAGGTAGCGAATTGGAAGTTCGAAAATACAGTCTCTGAAAAAGCGAGGTTCTTCAGATCGAACTTGTCCACGTGTGTGGTATTGGTAAAGCCACCCCATACCAAGACGATAAGGGGTAGCGGTTAATCCAAGCACCTTGATGCCCGGGTTATTCTCACGCAAGTGAGTGATTACTTTTTGATAGCTACTGGTCTTTTCATCGGGGACACGGTGACACTCATCGATCACCAATAGTGAAAATTGGTTAGAGAATGAGTCGAGGTTTCGAACGACGGATTGCACCGAAGCAAACACGACTTGTTGGTCGGTCTCTTTACGTCCTAAACCCGCAGAGAAGATCGAACCCTTCAGCCCGTAGCCTTCATACTTTTCATGGTTCTGCTCAACCAGCTCTTTTACGTGAGCAAGTACCAGTACACGACCTTTCGCAAGCCTTGCCAGTTCTGCAATTACAAGGCTTTTTCCAGCACCTGTCGGAAGCACAAGAACAGCCGGAGTTTGGTGTTTTCTGAAGTAATGAATCACTGATTTTACGGAATCAGCTTGGTACGGGCGGAGTGTATACATATCGCGTCTTGTAAGGTGGAAAACAAATAGTGTGAAATAGCTCAACTAATTGAGCAAAGGTGACTATAATACCCGACTTAGATTAGTTGAGGTATTCATGCGTTTAGATAAATTTCTGTGCGATGCATTAGGCGTCACTCGAAGAGAAGCAACACACTTATTAAAATCCAAGGCAGTGACAGTTAATGATGTCATTCAAAAAAGCGGTTCACTCAAGGTAACTGAAGAGTGTGTTGTCGAATGGCAAGGCAATGAACTGAATGTGCATGGCCCTCGTTACATCATGCTTTATAAGCCAGAAGGCTTTGTTTGTTCGCATGAAGATGGCGCAAATCGTATCGCGTTTGAATTACTCGATGAAATCAAAATGGATAAGCTGCATTTCGCTGGTCGTCTAGATATTGATACAACGGGTCTTGTGTTGATTACTGATGATGGTAAGTGGTCTCACCGTATCACATCACCAAAGCATAAGTGCGAGAAGACGTACCGTGTGTGGTTGGTTGAACCGGTTGAAGACGATTACGTTGAAAAATTCAAAGAAGGCATTCAGCTTAAGAGCGAAGATGGCCTAACACTTCCAGCACACCTAGAAGTTCGTGCAGAGCGCGAAGTATTGCTAACGATTCATGAAGGCAAATACCACCAAGTTAAACGTATGTTTGCTGCACTTGGTAATAAGGTAGAAGCGCTGCACCGTGAACGTATTGGCGAAATTGAAATGGACGAATCTTTAGAGCTAGGTGAATACCGCTACCTAACGCAAGAAGAAGTCGACTCTATCTGGAAGTAATCCTTTCTATCGTGGATGTAGCCGACCAAGGATAGCGTCGGCTGATTATTTTGACTGGTACTAGGACAGTTTCAGCCATTATTACTATATGTTCATGTATGTGTGCGCATATTCGTGTATCACTGTGCGTATTCGTATATTGCTGCGTGCATGCTCGTGCACAAATAAAACCTAGTACTTAGCCGGAGAGTTATGCAAACATCGCCCCCACAGAGCCCAAGCTCCCAACCAGACCCCCCTCAATTAGGCTTAGTGCTGTTTTTGATTCTAGGTGCGATTGGTGCACTGACTCCGCTCGCCATTGATATGTATCTGCCTGCGATGCCTACCATTGCCAAAGATCTTGGTGTGACGGCGGGTGAGGTACAAATTACGCTAACAGCGTATACCGCGGGTTTCGCACTGGGGCAGTTGCTGCATGGGCCGTTGGCGGATAGCTACGGTCGTAAACCTGTATTGCTCATTGGTGTGTTCTTGTTTGCTATTGCGTCTATGGTGAGTGCGACAACACACGGCATTGAAGCGCTGACTTACATTCGTACTGCTCAAGGTTTTGCTGGTGCTGCCGCAGCGGTTATTATCCAAGCGGTGGTAAGAGATATGTTCGATCGTGAAGATTTCGCGAGAACCATGTCTTTCGTTACCTTAGTGATGACGGTAGCGCCATTGGTCGCTCCGATGATTGGCGGCTACTTAGCGTTGTGGTTCGGTTGGCGCTCTATTTTCGGGGTGCTGGCTATCTTCTCTGTGATCGTAATTCTAGCGGTATCGATGAAGATCCCTGAAACGCTCCCCGCAGAAAAGCGACAGCCACTGCGCTTTAAAACAACGATTCGTAATTACGCGCGTTTGTGTAAGAACCCAACGGCGATGGGCTTGATTTTCTCTGGTGCATTCTCTTTTTCAGGCATGTTTGCGTTCTTAACGGCTGGCTCATTCGTTTACATTGATATCTATGGTGTTCGCCCTGATCTGTTTGGCTACCTGTTCGGTCTGAACATTGTTGCGATGATCTTGATGACGAGCATCAATGGTCGAATCGTTAAGAAAGTGGGCTCTCATGCCATGCTTAGAGTGGGCTTAACCATTCAACTATTTGCTGGCTTAGGCCTACTCGTCGGTTGGATGCTGGATATCGGTTTGTGGGGTATTGTGCCGTTTGTGATGCTGTTTATCGGCACACTGTCTACTATTGGTAGTAACTCAATGGCACTGCTTTTAAGCGGATACCCGAATATGGCCGGCACAGCGTCTTCGCTTGCGGGCACATTAAGATTTGGTACTGGTTCTGTGGTAGGGGCAATTGTTGCAATGCTACCAAGTGACACTGCAGGGCCAATGGCTATGGTGATGGCAGTTTGTGCAATACTGTCAGCATTACTATATTGGACATTAGGAAAGAAGGCATAATGTCAAAATACTATATTGAAATTCAGAAGTTAGTGAACGATGCGTTAGGCGAACTGTATGCTCTACATAAGTCAGGTAAAGCGATCGATGCGCCTATCGCGAACAACCTTTACCTTGTTCGCTGGGTAACAAAAGCGATTAAGTCTCAAGCGTATGATCGTGTGATTGTGCCAGACTTGGTTCGCTGGCAGAAACAGGGGCGCTCAAAAGGCAACAACTCTGATTTAACTTTTACCTTTAAACGTATTTCTGCGTTTTACGGACGTTTTTTCCCTGAAGGCGAAGAGCCTAAAGCACTAAAAGACAGTGATGTTGAAGCGTTCATGGACAAAATGTACGAGATGGGGTGGAGCGTATCGAGTGAAGACGAGCTAACGACTGGCGGCAAGATCCAATTCTTCACCGATGGTGAGCACTCTTTTGCCTTGTGTGGCAAACAGTGCGACGACTCTTTTGACGGTGAGTTGATGGTTAAGCCTATGAACTGGTTTGTTCGTGGTAACCACGCTGAGTTCATCCAAGCGGCGATGGAAGCGGGGTTCATGCTTCACAAAGTAACGGACTATAAGTCTGCAGTGAAGTATCACGGTGAATACATCGTTTACCCTGCTAATCAAGGCAACCAATTGGCTGAGATCCCAATTAGCGTTATTGGCTAGTAGCGGATTCGGGATACGAGATGAGAGATACGAAGAGCGGAATTATCCGCTCTTTTTTTGCCTATCATAGCGCGTGTCGCTAATTTGCTGTTAAGTCTTTTCGTATCCCGTTACCCGAATCTCGTATCCGTTTTAATCTATTCGCATCTCGACACTCGAATCCCGCATCTGCTTTTAGTCTTTTCGCATCTCGTTACCCGAATCTCGCATCCGTTTTAATCTATTCGCGTCTCGACACTCGAATCCCGTATCTGCTTTTAGTCTTTTCGCATCTCGACACTCGAATCTCGCATCTGCTCTTTTGCTTGCTTCTCAATCGCCTTCACCATGCCTTTAAAGATAAATAGGTGAGCTGGCATCATTGCGAACCAATACAGTAATCCAAGAAAGCCTTTAGGGTGCCACCACGCTGAAATGTTCAGCTCGCGAGAGTCTCCGTGGTCAGAGGCGGTAATTTCGAGTCGTCCTAAACCGGGGCCTTTCATACCGAAAAGCAGAGATAAAAACTGATTCTCTTCACAGCGAATGACCTTCCATGAATCGATTTTGTCACCGACTTTTAGGTTGGGGCCTTCTGGCATTTGACGAACAGGTACCCCGCCACCGAAAAGAACATCCAACCATTCTCGTGTGCGCCATAAAGTGTTAGCGAAGAAGTAACCTTGCTTCGGGCTTCCGATTTGCTGAGCAACATGCCAAAGCGATTCTAGTGGTGCACTTGAGGTGATACTTGCGCCTGTTTTCTTCGGGTAATAGCCATACCCAGCTTGCCAGCGTTTGAAGGCGGTTTTGTCAAAACCCCACACATTACTCTTTACGAAGTTGCCCTCAGAATGAATAGCTTGCTCAACCATATTCTCGAACGAGATAAGCTTCTGAGGGTACTTTTCTCTAATGGTGGTCGAACTGGCGATAAAATCGTGTTTTAAGCCTGCGAGAAGCGCTCTGCCTATGTTAGAGGGTACAGAGGTTACCACGCCCAGCCAATATGAAGCGATTGACGGCGTTAGTAGCGATGTCGCCCAAAGCCTGAGTGGACGATCGGCTGTTTTGGCTATGTGAGCAAATTGATTTCGATAAGAGACAATATCCGGCCCGCCAACCTCGAAGGTTTGGCTTTCGCTAGGCGTTTCTTGTGCAAGTTTCAGTAGGTAGTGGTTTAGGTTCTGCAATGCAATCGGGTTGGCTTTAGAATCGACCCACTTTGGCGCAATCATAATCGGCAAGTTGTACACAAAGTCTCGCATGATCTCGAATGCCGCAGAGCCTGGGCCTATGATCACGCCTGCTTGAAGTTCGGTTATCGGTACTGGTCCTTTACGAAGTAGCTCACCGGTTTTCTTTCTCGCTTGAAGGTGCTCTGAGTCGCCGGTTTGAGGCTGAAGCGAGCTTAGATAGATAACGTGCTGGTTTTTAGGGCCAAGTGCAGAGACAAAGTTGCGAGCTAGATTTAACTCATAATCAATAAAGTCGTGGCCTTCTGCCATTCCATGGACAAGGAAGAAGATAAGATCAAAATCGGGGACTAAGGCTTGTGTTGCGGCTTGATCAGCCAGGTCAAGATACTTAAGTGATAAGTTTTCGTGAGGCTCGGTCCGTGCCTTTAAATACTCGATATGCCTTGCTGCTGCAGTGACTTGATAGCCTTGCTTAAGCAGAAGAGGGAGGAGTTGCGAACCAACATATCCAGAAGCGCCTAAAACCAGTACTTTCTTCATTGTTACTCCATGTAATGTGCTATTCAAAGTTCGGACACGTTACTCAAGGTAACTGCGTTAACTTGCTTATACACCAATTTACCAGTGATGGATGTAAAAAAGCCAATAGAATTAACCTATTGGCTTTGAGCTTCAAGAGCAGCCTGCTCTTTTATCTAAGAACGAGCGACATAAGGTATTACTTACGAGGTTGGGCTAAGGTTTTGACCTTTATATTCACCAGTGAGTGTCTTGAGGAATGCCTTAATCGCATCAACTTCTTGGTCGCTCATTTCAACACCTACTTGATACTTACCCATATCGAAAATCGCCTTGTCTAAAGTTTCTGCCTGTCCGTCATGGAAGTAGGGCGCTGTCAGCTCGATGTTTCTCAGTGTAGGGACTTTAAACTTGTGTCGGTCCGATTCGATACCTGTTACGTTGAAACGCCCCATATCTTCTGGTGTGATGTCAGAACCACGGTCAGAGAAGTAATCCGCTTTGAGGCCCATTGCCTCAAAGGTTTCACCGCCCATGGCTTCACCCGCATGGCATGTACCGCAGCTATACTTTTTGAAAAGCATTAGGCCATATTTTTCATGGCTATCTATAGCATCGACGTTACCCGTTAAGTATTGGTCAAAACGGCTGTTGGGTGTCGTCAATGTCTTTTCAAATTCAGCGATAGCGTGAGTGATTGTGTGGCCGCTGATTTCACCTTCGTAGGTCTTGTCGAACATAGCCACTAATTCTTGGTCGTGGCTAAGCTTGTCAACTATCTGATCCCAACCTTCAGAACCCATTTCAATTGGGTTGAATGGAGGACCGCCAGCTTGGTCTTGTAAGTCACTTGCTCGACCGTCCCAAAATTGGAGCTTGTTGTACACTGAGTTGAAGACGGTTGGTGCATTGATTCCGCCCACTTGACCATGAATGCCGATCGAGCCAACGAGGTTGTCTACTCCACCCGTATCGAGGCCATGACATGATGCACAAGACACGGTGTCATCTCCAGACAGGCGCGTATCGTGATATAAGGCCTTACCTAACTTAGCCCTGTCTTCGTCAACGTCAAAGCTAGAATAGATAGGCTGCAAAGCGAGCTTTTTTCCCTCGTCATGCACCGGTGAGTTGGCGTGAAGAGTGGCACGAGTGTGACGAATCCATCTAAGAAGCGTGTGTTTTTCTTCTTTCGAAATTCCCGCTGACCAGTGCATCGATTGGTAGATTTTTGGTGGCATGGAATCGTCATAAAGCACTTTTTCGATACGAGCTAATGCCACTTCAGATATTGGTTCTTTACCTTGTACCCCATTGAAGAGCTGAGTGATTTCAAAGTGTTTCATACCAGATTGAAGGTCTTTATCCATAAGGTTTTTAGCGATTGGCCAGTTGGCATAAAAAGGCATCTCGCTGTCGCCTGTATGGCAATAACTACATCCCTTATCTGTAAGTACTTTCATCGCTTGATAATCAAGAGATGACTTATCGAGTGATGAGAATTGCGCCAAGTTTTGCTCGGCCAGTTTTTGGTCATTTTTGTCGACCCAATACACCGAGCCTAAATAAGCCAATATCCCTAAACCAACTAAACTTAATATTATTTTTTTATTATTCATCTTTTAACTCCCTAGTGAATTGGCTAGGAAGTTATTGAATTTAAGCGACTTTATGAAATGACAAAAAGGAATCAATATTAATCGAATAACTAGATGGAGAATAATTTAACGAAATAAAACCTTTTAATTCATTTGGTTATGTTAGCTTGTTAAAAATGGCAACAAATACAACGCGATGCCGATCGCTACTAACTTTGATTTCAATCAATTTACCTGCCTATAGCGTCAAATGTGTTTTTTGATATGTGCACCTGTGTTAATAATGCTGATTTGATGATTTCCGCCTTGTTCGAGAGAGTGGTTGAGTGAATGTGCTTTGCTAGTTCGGTGAGTAAAGAACAAGATTATGTCACTATTGTCTGGCTAATCGAGTTTTGACATTTGAACAAGTGAATGATGCATAAATTAGGATGCTATGTGGGAATTCATGTTCACCTCGTTATTTATGTATGGTTAAAAACCGAACGTTGATATAATGGCGGGATATTTTCCTTTATTCATCAATACGTTCCGTTTAGGTATCTCTATGTTGCTCTCTTCAATTATTCATCATACTCGAGGTGATTTTGTTCGCAGGCTTATTGCGATTGCTTTGCCTATTGCTTTGCAGAGCATTATGTTTTCAAGCCGAGGCTTAGTGGATGTGTTGATGTTGGGCCAACTTGGCGAAGCAGACATTGCGGCTGTGGGTGTTGCGAGCCGAGCGATGTTCGTGACGACCATTATGCTGGTGGGTGTCACCACCGGCGGCGCGCTTCTTACTGCTCAATATTGGGGAGCGGGTAACAGGCAAGGTGTGAGAGAAAGCACCGCACTGACGTGGCTGGTTTCGACCCTATTTGCGTTACTGACCATTGCATTTTTCGTTTCATTTCCTGCACAAATCATGGGCGTGACGACCGACTCTCAAGAGGTCATCAACCTAGGCGTTGAATACATCGTAATTACCTCATTTAGCATGCTAGCGGTATCGTGCGTAAGCAGTATGGCTGTGGGTTTGAGAGCGATGCACAAACCTGGACTAAGTACCTTTTTCAGCGGTATCGGTATCCTGTCTAATATATTCTTAAACTGGGTGCTGATTTTCGGTAACTTGGGTTTTCCAGCACTTGGAATCAAAGGCGCAGCAATTGCAACAGTACTGAGTGGCGCAATTGAAGTCGCGACTTTGTTTGGTTATCTCTATTTATCTAAGCATTTATTAGCTTTCAAGTTCTGCGATATTAAAGCGGCAGCTTCGATCGAAAAGGTGGTTCGCTTCTTGAAGTTGTCTCTGCCGACCACGTTCAACTTTTTAGCATGGGCGGGTGGCTTGTTTGCTTACCATGCGATCATGGGACAATCGGGCGTTCAAGGTTTAGCTGCACTTTCAGTAATGACGCCGGTTGAGTCTATCTCATTGAGCCTATTGATTGGTTTGTCAAATGCGGCAGCGGTTCTGGTGGGTAACCAACTTGGCGCGAAAAACAATGAAGCGGTTTACTATCAAGCGTTGGGCTTAACGATTCTGTGTTTCTTAACCAGTATCGTAGTGGCCGTTTTTCTCTACTTCGTTCAAACGCCAATACTTAATGCCTTTAGCGCATTGACTGAAGAAACCAGAGCCCTCTCAGAAAAGTTTATTCTGATTCTAAGTGTAGGTATTATTATTCGCTCGGTACCGTTGACTGTGATTGTTGGTGTGTTGAGAGCGGGCGGTGATGTGAAGTTCTGCCTCTATCAAGACTTGATTGCTCAGTGGGTGATTGGTATTCCACTGGCGGCTATTGCTGCTATTTATCTTAAGTTTCCACCGGAGTGTGTATATCTGCTTTTCCTAACCGAAGAAGTGATTAAGTGGGGCGGGTCGCTCTATCGCATGAAAACAAGAAAATGGATTAAAAACTTGATAGGAAGTTGAAGTAGGACGCACCAATCACGTCACTTTATCATTGGTGTGTGATCTATCTTTCAAAATACTTCCTCCTAACAGGGAATTAGTGTAGATTCTCCTTCCAAATTCTAACTAATGCGAGCTGTTTAATGTTAAAGTTGTCAGACCTATGTAAAGGCTA
This sequence comes from Vibrio sp. TMPB1044, assembly GCF_030442075.1. Taxonomy (NCBI): domain Bacteria; kingdom Pseudomonadati; phylum Pseudomonadota; class Gammaproteobacteria; order Vibrionales; family Vibrionaceae; genus Vibrio; species Vibrio sp. TMPB1044. The sequence goes on from NZ_JAUJED010000003.1 coordinate 277,188, forward strand.
TGTCGATGGGGGGGAGTTTCACCCTGTTTTGCAAGGTGCTGAATTAACATTAAACCAAGGTGACCAGCTAGCATTAATGGGAGAAAGCGGATCAGGTAAAAGCACTTTACTGAACCTTATCGCGGGTTTAGACCTTGCGGATTCAGGTGAAATCGCTTTCCCTCACTTCAATATGCACGACTCAACCGAGCGTGATCGCACTGCTTATCGTAGAAACAACATTGGCCATATTTTTCAGCAGTTCAACTTACTGCCAACGCTAAATATTGCCGATAACATCCGTTTTTGCCGTCAGTTAAAAGGCTTACCTGAAGACAAAGGTCTCTGGAGGCAGATTCTTTCTGCTTTAGACCTTATGCCTTTGCTTGGCCGTTACCCGGAAGAAGCGTCTGGTGGCCAACAACAACGTGCGGCAATTGCGCGTGCGCTGTATATGGAACCAAAAATATTGCTGGCCGATGAGCCGACCGGTAGTTTAGATGAGCGTAATGCAGAAGCCGTAATGCGTTTGCTGACCTCTTTGGCTCGCCAATTAGAATGTACCTTGTTGCTGGTGACACACAGTGAAAAAGTAGCACTGCACATGGATGGCAGGATCCGTCTACAAGGAGGGCAACTGCATGTTATGGCCCGTAGTTAAGGCACTACTCGGTCACTATCGACGTTACCCACTGCAGATTATTTTGGTATGGCTTGGTTTAACCCTCGGCGTATCACTTTTGGTTGGTGTTACTGCTATCAATCAACACGCCAAGCAAAGCTATGCACATGGCGAAAAACTCTTTTCGAATCCTCTTCCTTACCGTATTCGTCCAAAACACAACGCTAATAAGATCCCACAAGGTTTTTATATCCAGCTTCGCCGTGAAGGCTTTCAACAGTGCTCTCCTTTTGACCACCATCGTATCACTGATGAAAACGGCGCGAACTTCATGCTTATCGGCATAGACCCTGTTTCTATGCTTCAATTGCAGCCGGGTATTGCGTTAAAAGATCTCACCACTTTAAACCTCATGAAACCGCCATATCCAATCCTTGTAAGTGATGATCTCGCTGAACACATGGAGTGGAACAACGGTGATTACATTCCTCTGATGGATGGCTCTGAGCTTGGTCCTGTGGTTGTCGATCAAAACAACCTGATTAATGGCACCAGGTTAATAGCAGATATTTCCTTGCTCCGCATGCTTAAACGCAGTGCAGGACTTTCAGTGATTGCTTGCTCAGACATGTCTACTGAGAAATTTGAGCGCCTAAAAAATATGTTGCCGAATGGGCTGACGATCACCCGCAGTTCTAAAGCGGAGCTAGAGTCGCTGACCAGTGCTTTTCACTTAAATCTTAAAGCGATGGGTATGCTGTCGTTTGTGGTTGGCTTGTTTATTTTCTATCAAGCGATGTCGCTGTCGTTTATTCAGCGCCAACCGTTAGTCGGAATCTTAAGACAAACAGGTGTATCGGGCTGGCAACTGGCGAAAGCGCTTTGTTTAGAGCTGTTGCTATTGGTAGTACTGAGCTGGATCTGCGGTAATGTATTCGGTGTCATGTTGGCTAATCAATTGTTACCGGCAGTATCTTCAAGCTTAGGTGACCTATATGACGCCAATGTTGGTTTAACGATTGACTGGAATTGGCGATGGAGCGGTTACAGCTTGTTAATGGCACTACTTGGTGCCTTCTTAGCGTGTGCTTGGCCGCTGGTTCGTTTGCTTAGATCACAACCTATTCGTTTGACCTCTCGATTATCTTTGATGCGCTTTGCGGGTACGGAATTCACATGGCAAGCATTGATTGGGTGTGGCTTCTTGGTTGCAGCTGTCGCTGTGTATCAAGCCCCTCAGACTCAAGAGTCTGGTTTTGCGATTATCGCGTTGATGCTCGTCAGTGTGGCTCTGTTTACGCCATTCTTGATGTGGAAGCTATTTAATAGCCTCTCTTATTCATTGCGCTGGGTTCGTGCTCGTTGGTTCTTTGCTGATGCTGCGTCAAGTATGAGCTACCGTGGCGTAGCAACAATGGCGTTTATGTTGGCGCTGACTGCAAACATTGGTGTAGAAACCATGGTAGGTAGCTTTAGGGATACCACTGATAAATGGCTAACACAGCGTTTGGCTGCAGATCTTTACATCTACCCAACCAACAATGCCGCTGCTCGCATGAGTAACTGGCTGTCAGGCCAACCAGAAGTGGACTCAGTTTGGTGGCGTTGGGAAAAAGACGTAGCTTCTCCAGTGGGTAGTATTCAAGTGGTCAGTACTGGTCCTTCTGAAGGCGAACTAGAAGCTCTGACCATCAAATTAGGTATTCCGAACTACTGGTATCACTTACATCACTCGAAAGGTGTGTTGATCAGTGAGTCGATGTCTCTTAAGTTGGGGATTCGCCCAGGCGACTACATAGACCTTTATGACAACCTCGGTTCCGGTTGGCAGGTTGTCGGTGTTTACTACGACTATGGAAACCCTTACCATCAGGTCATGATGTCACATCGAAACTGGCTCTATGGATTTGCAGGGCGCGGCAATGTGGGCCTTGGCGTGATACTCAAAGATGATGTCAATTCAGTAGGACTTCGCAGCCGACTGGAAAGTGTATTCAGGCTTGGTTCTGAGCGAGTTTTTGATAACAACAATATCCACAGTCAAGCAATGCGTGTGTTTGATAGAACGTTCGCGATCGCTGATACGTTGGGTAACATCACATTGGTTATCGCAGTCTTTGGTATCTTCTTCGCAACCGTTGCTGGTGAAGTGTCTCGACAAAGGCATATCTCGCTGCAGCGCTGTTTAGGTGTATCGGCGAAGGAGCTGATTCTGACAGGTAGCTTACAGTTGTTTGTGTTTGGGCTTATTTCCTCCTTGATTGCGATTCCGCTCGGTTTAGCGTTAGCAAGCTTGATTGTTGATATCGTTATTAAGCAGTCTTTTGGCTGGTCTCTCGAGTTACAAGTGATTCCTTGGGACTATTTACAGACATTTGCATGGGCCATGGCTGCATTGATGTTGGCTGGTGCTTTGCCAGTGATGAGAATGATTCGGAATACCCCGATGAAATCATTGAGGGATGCGCTTTAATATGCTTCAACGAAACGGCTCAACGAAACTCAGACACCGATTTATTTCCTCTCTATTACTGATTGGTTTCTTTGGCACTATTTTAGGTATCTGGGCGTACTATTCTTATTTTGTTGACGTTGGTGAAAAGGGGGTTAACGAGGTTAACTCAGTACTTGTTAGCGAACACTTCAATGTGTTTGAGCCTGTGCTACCTGACCGCAGCGTTTCATTGCCTCGTGACTTTCAGTTCCACCCAGAATTCCAACACGAATGGTGGCATTACTTTGCATCTCTAAAAGGGGATGACGGTAAAAAGTACTCAGTGCAGTGGAGCTTCTTCCGTATAGCCACTGATGAACGTGAGACTCCAGGGTGGCAAAGTCCTCAGGTCTATATTTCAAATGTTGTGATCTCCTCTGATTCCAAAGTTTGGAAAGAGCAACGTTTAGCGCGTGGTGGCATAGGCCAGGCGGGAATGACCAGTCGTCCGTTTAGGATTTGGATTGATAACTGGAACTGGCGCGCACTCGGTAGCACACCATTCCCAGGTCGACTTCAAGTGCAAACTGATACGTTTGGCCTTGAACTCGACACTATAGCGAAAGGCCCATACGTGCTCAACGGCGATAACGGCTATCAGAAAAAGCACGATTTATTACCTGTTGCGTCTTATAACTTCAGCGCTCCGTTCCTGTCTCTAAGTGGCGTGTTGAATTTGGACGGTGTTGCCAAGGAAGTTGAAGGCACTGCTTGGGTACATAAAGAGTGGGGTAGTGGCTTACTCGGAGTGGGCCAGCAAGGCTGGGATTGGTTCGTGTTTAATCTTGATGATGGCACAGCACTGAGCATTAACCGCTACCGCCATAATCAACAGTTACCTTATGTTTTCGGAACATTGGCCACTCGCTCAGGTAAAGTGTACCAGCTCACGGACTCCGATATTTCTATTAAGCCTTTACAGAATACGACGCTACTGAATGGCAGAAGAATGCCACTCCAATGGATTATTAATGTGCCACAACACAATATCAACCTCACGACGCGTATCAAGCGCAGGGATATGTGGCTGCCTTTTGTCATACCCTATTGGGAAGGGCCAATTATGGCGAGCGGAAGCCATGAAGCAACAGGCTTTATGCAGTTAACAGGCTACTAAAAAACACCTAAGGCTATCATTTGATAGCCTTTTTTTATGTTTGCGATTCCTACCAGACTCGAATTATTTGTGCATACAGCCTTGGTGATCTCATCTATACTTATTTTATGGCGCATAATAATATTATGGAATATACGACGTATTGTTTAGTATTTGTAGGAAAAACCGAAGTTAAACATCCGAAGAAGTGATTATCTATCGATAAAGCTTGGATATAAACTCTGGGTTATTCTTTGTTATTCGTTTATTTAAATAATAAATATAAGGGCGAAATCATGACCGACGTCATCCGTGACTTCTTTAAATTGGAATCTGCTGGCGGCATCATCCTAGTCATCGCTGCGGCGATCGCAATGTTTGTAGCAAACTCACCACTGAACGAAATGTACCAAGGTGTACTTCATAGTTACGTTCTTGGTATGTCTGTGTCTCACTGGATTAACGATGGCTTAATGGCTGTCTTCTTCCTTCTAATCGGCTTAGAAGTTAAGCGCGAACTTTTAGAAGGCGCATTAAAGTCTAAAGAGACGGCAATCTTCCCAGCTATCGCTGCTGTGGGCGGTATGCTAGCTCCTGCACTTATTTACGTGCTATTTAACTCAAGTAACCCTGAAGCGCTTCAAGGTTGGGCTATCCCTGCTGCAACGGATATCGCATTCGCATTGGGCATCATGGCTCTTCTTGGTAACCGTGTACCGGTAAGCTTGAAGGTATTCTTATTAGCATTGGCAATTATCGATGATTTAGGTGTTGTTGTTATCATTGCACTGTTCTACTCAGGCGACCTATCAACGCTTGCTCTGACGGTTGGCTTCATCGCGACTGGTGTGTTGTTCATGTTAAATAACAAGCATGTAACTAAGCTGAGCGTGTACTTAATTGTTGGCGCGATCCTGTGGTTCGCTGTATTGAAGTCTGGTGTTCACGCAACATTGGCTGGTGTAGTCATTGGTTTTGCTATCCCACTAAAAGGTAATAAAGGAGAACATTCTCCGCTGAAACACCTAGAACATGCACTGCACCCATATGTAGCTTTTGCTATTTTGCCAATCTTTGCATTTGCAAACGCAGGTATCTCACTGGAAGGAATATCACTTTCAAACCTTACAGGCATGCTACCGCTTGGTATTGCTATGGGTCTATTGGTTGGTAAGCCCCTGGGTATCTTCCTATTCAGCTGGGGCGCTGTGAAAACGGGTGTAGCTAAGCTTCCTGAAGGTGTGAACTTCATGAACATCTTCGCGGTATCTGTGTTGTGTGGCATTGGCTTTACTATGTCTATCTTCATCTCGTCACTGGCATTTGGTCCAACGAACGCAGATTTTGATACGCTTGCTCGATTAGGTATCCTGATGGGCTCAACAACTGCAGCTATCTTAGGTTACTTCCTGCTAAGTATTTCTCTACCGAAAACTAAGCATCAAGAAGTAAAACTATAATCGGTAATTGGTTCGATTAACCATCGAACCAATTCCTGAGCAACAAGTCAATTTCTGAGTAGCAAGAAGAGTCACAGAGTCATCCACACGATTTATGTGACGACAAAGAACAAAAAGCCGTGATAGGTAACCCTATCACGGCTTTATTGATCATGTTGCTAAGCTACTATTTGTAAGATAGCTTGTTTTGCAAGTACGGTGACAATGTCACGCTACTTTTCTAGTGTGGTAAAAATAGTCCACTCTTCAACGATCTGCTCACTTAACCCAACTACGGTCGCCGTTACCTTTCGGTTCAGTGCGTGTGAAGTAGGGTCATCACCATCGCTTTCTAAGCGTTCTTCGCCATAGCCAACAATTCTGACACGCTCTGGTTCTATACCATTCGACAATAACTCGTCTTGCACATTATTCGCTCGTTTCTTTGACAAATCTAAGTTGTACTCATTGGAACCCACTTTACTCGCGTAACCTTGGATTTCGATAGAAGCACTTTTGTAGGTTTCAAGGAACTCTGCCATCGTGCTGATTTGATCAGAAAATATTGGGTTCACTTCAAATGAGTCATGAGCAAAGAGTATATTTAGCTGTCTGACTTCTTCTGCACGAATCGTTTCACCACAGCCATCATTATCGACTTGTGATGCTTCAGGCGTTCCTGGGCAGGTATCGCGTGCGTTTACCACACCATCTTTGTCATCATCTTGCAGGTCTGCAATCTGCTCCGCTTCAGGTGTCTCGATGTAGGCCTCTTCCTGTTGACTAGAGCAGGCGAATAGAGTCATCGTTAATACGGGAAGTAATAAGTAAGTTATTTTCATCATTAATACTCCACGGCCGTTGTCCACTCTTCTGGTATGTCGACCAGTAGAGCGTTCAATAAAGAACCGGTTGCGTTCATCACACGGTACTTAGCGTACTGCTCAGAGTAATGCGCATCTAGATAGTCTTTACGGGCTTCAAATAGTTCGTTCTCTGTGTTGAGCAAGTCAAGCAGAGTACGTTTGCCTATTCGGTATTGTTTTTCATAAGCGATAACGGTCTCCGAAGCTGAATCAACATGGTCAGATAGAAAGTTTTTTTGTTGCAGTGTTAAATCTAAGGCACTCCATGAAAGGCGAAGGCCTTCTTCCACTTGGCGATAAGCGCGATCTCTCAGATCTTTTGCTTTATTCAATTGGTAAGCAGCTGCTTCGGAATTAGCACTGTCTGTTCCGCCGTTGTACAAGTTATATCGCATGCGTAGCATCGCGAGGGTCTCTTGACTAGAGCCTTCATCGCCTCCCGCATCATCACGCCACGACTGTGATGCTTCAATAGAGAACGTAGGGTAGTTCACGCCTTTCGATTGTTTGTATTGAAAATGTGCTGCGTCGACATCAGCCGTTGCGATTTTTATAACGGGGTGTTTGTCCAAGGCATCAACAATGGCGTCCGTTAACGACAAAGGAATCCTCGAAATATCGGCTCGTGGGTAAATTAAGCCTAGGGGTTCTTGGCCAACTACTCGTCTGAACTGTGTGTGTGTATCGATCAAATTATTCTGTGCGGCCAACAAGTTACCATGAGCTTTTGCAATCCTAGCTTCTACCTGAGATACATCCGCGGTTGAACCTATGCCTGAATTAGCTCGTTTCTTTATGTCTTTGTAGATTTTCTTGTGTATCGAAAGATTACTTTCTGACAGTGCCAGCACTTCAGTGGCTTTCACTGCATCTAAATAGATTTGAGTGACCTCCAGCGCTTTGTCTTCGGCATCTGCAATCAATTGTAAACGAACCGACTCGGCTTCTGCGGCGGTACGATCAATGTCGTACAGAGTCGCGGAACCATCCCAAAGCAATTGCGTGAGGGAAATCGTCGCTTCCTTTCTTGTTAGATCGGTATCTGGACCGTTGTTTGGTGCAGGGTTTATGCCTTCGTAACCAATACCGGCGTCAAGATCGATACTGGGCTTGTATGCACCTCCAGATGCATCGTTACGCTTTTTCACGCTCACATATTCGTTAAAGATGCTTTTTATCTCAGGATTGGTTGCCAAAGTAATAGCCACCGACTGTTCCAGAGTTTGAGCGGCGAGTGGTGTTGCAGCAACTAAGCAACACATGATGGATAATTTGAACAATTTCAAAGTAGCTCTCCTTCTACTTTCAATGTTTCATCCGTTTCCCAACCTACGTTTACCGCTGAATTGAGTGAATGGTATTAAACGAAGCTTAGGACATTTGCAAAAAAATGCGAAGTTTGTTGGTTTTTTTTGAATGTAAGTCGCTATTGCCATTGACTAATTTGAAAAGCGCTTTGGTTGTACTACTTTAGTGAGTTGATTATCAATAGTGCTACTACTAAATTTATTGTAGGAAATAGCCACAGCGCAGAGTGGTATTGGAGCCGCGTTTGGTGTGTTCTGGGTAGAAGTGGGAATATGGATATGGGAAATATCAACCTAAATATACTAGGTCTTGCTAGCGGGAGTGTAGTGCTCGACGCTCAAGGCCAAGTTAGACGTTTGTCTCCGGGCGAACAACCAGCCGCTAGCGACGTAATTATCAGTTTTGATACTAGTGAAGAGAGTGTGCCAAGTGTTTCTGCACGTTTTGTAGATAATCAGGGCCAACAAAATGTGCTAGATACTGATGACGCGGTCGCTCAAGTTCAGCGTGCTATTGAAGAAGGATTTGATCCAACAGAACTAGGAGATGAGTTTGATACTGCTGCTGGTGAGGAAGGCTCGAGTTTGACCAACAGCGGTAGGATTGAACGTACTGGGGCTGAAACTCAAGCTGCCACGAATTTTGAAACTGAAGGGTTTGAGTCTCAAGGATTGTCAGAAACTCAAAGTATTGCTCTTTTTGATATCATCGCTTTTGCGCTTATTTCAGGTGAAACTAATGTTATTGAGTTTGAGCAGGATGAACCAATTGAGACAGGTGGCGCTTTAACCAGCGATGATCCGGACGTTACCTTTATTGGCAAAGAGGTCGCTGGAGATAATGAGCTCGGGACCTTTGTTGTAAACGAAGATGGTACTTGGACCTTCGTGGCCAATAGCCCTTATGATGAGCTTGCCGATGGCGAGCAAATTCAAGATACGACGACAGTACAAACCTCCGATGGAGGCGAACAAGTCATCACTGTAACGATAATTGGTACTGATGATGCGGCTGTTGCCACTGATGACTCAGGCAGTGTAACTGAGGACATTGATGTAGATGACATCACCAATCAATTGGTAACGTCTGGTCAGATCGTGATTACAGATGTAGACAGCGACACTCCCACCTTTTCAGCTGATGGTGAGTTTAACCTCGTAGGTTCAACAAACGAATCACAGCTAGGCGTATTGAGCATCGACCCTGATGGTGCTTGGACTTACGTCGTTAACAACGATGATGTTCAGTACTTAGACGACGATGAGTTCGTTACTGAGGTTTATACGGTGACGGCAGATGACGGCACAACAAGCGAAGTGACGATCACTATTAACGGTGCCGATGACCCATCTGACATAACCGTTGGCGAAGGTGATTCAGACACAGGTGAAGTGACTGAGGATGTCGATGTTGACCAAGAGAGCAACAACTTAACGACGTCAGGTACTTTAACCATTACCGATGTCGACGACAATGATGTTGCAGCTTTCGAACCGGACGGCACGTTTAACCCAGAAGGCTCAACCAATGATACTGCGTTGGGTATGTTGACGATTACCGACGATGGTGAATGGACTTATGTCGTAGACAACGACAACGTGCAATATCTCGATGACGATGAGTTCGTTACCGAGGTTTACACGGTTACTGCGATTGACGGAACCACAAGTGAAGTGACCATCACCATAAACGGTGCCGATGATCCATCCGAGATTACCGTTGGTGAAGGTGATTCTGATATGGGTGAGGTGACGGAAGATGTCGATGTCGATCCTGATACCAACGAACTTTCAGTTTCAGGTACTTTAACGATTACTGATGTCGATACCAGCGATATGCCCGCCTTTAAACCTAATGGTGTGTTTACCCCTATTGGGTCTACTTATGCACTTGCTCTGGGCATGTTAACTATTACTCCTGAGGGGGCATGGAGTTATGTCGTTGATAACGATGCGGTTCAATACTTGAATGATGATGACGTGGTTATTGAGCGATATGTGGTAACCGCTATTGATGGTGTAGAGCATGTTATCGAGATAACAATCAATGGTGTCAATGACGCACCTGAAGCGACCAGCTTTACGGTCGTTAATGATCAGGACGCGGTCATACCTATCCTCTTCGATTCTGAAGATGGTGGTATGCCAGATTACATCTCAGATGTAGAAGATGACCATGACGACATTCCACTTAATATTCGGATAGAAAGTTTGCCAACCAACGGCAGCCTTTTGTATACCGATGAAAATGGCGTCACGAGAGAAATCATGCAGTCTGATGTCGATAACGGTGTGTTGTTTGTTCCGAACAATATCAGTTTTGTAGCTGGGCCTGGAGAGATGTTTGAAATGGGCTTCAGTGGTGATCCTGAGGATATACCAGATCTTGTTGATGGTTTCTATAATTGGGGTGTAGAAGTTTCACCAACAGAGAGACTTATTACGCTAGATAACGGTAATACGATTACACTAACGATCGAAGATAACAATAATAAACCGTTGAAACAGTATCAAGGTGAACAACCTCATGTCGGCTTTGGTATCGGTGATACCGATGGTAGCGGCATGAACAAACAGGAGACCTTGGTCCTCGACTTTACTAATAATCCATTAGAGGTTGTTGACTTTGGTTTAGATGGTTTGGGTGGTTCATTTAACACTGATAGTAACGTTTATGTTGAAGTGCTCTATACCTTTGCTGATGGCACTACTCAGACGGAGCAATATCAAAAAGATCCAGGAGATACAGGGAATAGCCAAATTCTGTATGATTTTAGTTATTCTTCACCAGACAATCCGATTGTTGGGATGGAGCTGTCATCGACAGGGGGCAGTTGGGAGTTACGCTATGTTCAAGGTAACGAGGCGGTAACTGAAGACCCGCAGTTTGATTATGTCGCGGTCGACTCTAATGGTGCAGAAAGCACGGTAGAGACGGTCACCATAGATATCGAAGCTCCGCAGCAATATAACGTTATTAGTGCGGCGAGTAATGAACCCTTGTATGCCGAGTCAGGTAACGATTTACTGATTGGAGATAGCGGAGACAACATTTTCACTTGGCTAGACTCTGCGCTCGACAACGGTACTGATATTATTAAAGATTTCGAGCTTTATACAGGTGGTTCTGGGGACCTGATCAACCTCAATGATTTGGTCGAAGACCCTCAAGATGAGACTCAAATGGCAGAGCTACTTGATGCGATAGAGGTCTCTGTCGACGGAGAAGATATTGCGTTGTCCATTCCAATCAATGGAGGGGATGATGTTCAAACTATCGTTGTTGAGGGGATTGCTACTGGACTGGCTGGTTCGGTTGACCTAGGTAATGACTTAGCTGTGCTAGGAGAACTGATAAAAAATGATGCTGCTTAATTAGATAAAGTGAAAGGCTCTAACGCTTAACGTAAGAAAAGCCCTCGATTTTGAACTGACCCCGTAAAGTTGGACATTTCTGTTAAGCGGCTTTCAAGGCCTGAGTTCGATATTCTATCGGAGTCAGGCCTTTTAGTTTCACTTTTATA